>CAMEBJ010000135.1 GCA_945912085.1 uncultured Bacteroidales bacterium
CTATGACCTGTCGAATGTGCTTTTCATCACGACTGCCAATGACATATCCACAATCCAGCCCGCTCTCAAGGACAGGATGGAGATGATCAATGTGACGGGCTACCTGACCGAGGAGAAGGTGAAGATTGCCAAAAGGCATCTGATTCCGAAGCAGGCCGCCGAGCACGGGCTGGAGAAAGACCAGCTTAACATCAATCCGAAGGCGCTTGAGGAGATCATCACGAAGTACACCCGCGAGTCCGGCGTCAGGGGTCTGGAGAAGAAGATTGCGAAGATTGCGAGGGTGACTGCAAAGAAAATCGCCCTTGGAGAGGAACTTCCGAAATGTGTTACCAAGGATGACCTGAAGGAGTACCTCGGGCTGCCGATTTCAGCTCACGACATCCAGAAGGGCAATGAGATGGTCGGCGTGGTGACAGGACTTGCCTGGACTTCGGTCGGCGGGGAGATTCTGTTCATCGAGAGCAGCGTGAGCGAGGGCAAGGGGGCGCTGAGTATGACGGGAAGCCTGGGGGATGTGATGAAGGAGTCGGCCCAGATTGCCTACCAGTACATCAAGGCGCATCCTCAGCTTGCGAAAATGAGCTCCGAGGAGTTTGCGAAGAAGGATATCCACGTGCACGTTCCTGAAGGGGCCGTGCCGAAAGACGGTCCGTCGGCGGGAATCACGATGGTCAGTTCGATGGTGTCTGCACTCAGGGGCGAGAAGGTCCGCAGCGGGATTGCGATGACCGGGGAGATGACTCTCCGCGGCAGGGTGCTTCCTGTGGGTGGAATCAAGGAGAAGATTCTTGCGGCAAAACGCGCGGGAGTCAAGACAATCGTCATTTCCGAGGACAACAGGAAGGATGTCGAGGACATCAAGGAAATATATATCAAAGGGCTGAGCTTTGTCTATGTGAAGAGCATAGATGATGTCATCGGATTCATATTCAACGAATAGGCCGGAAGACAATGGAAGTGGCAATCGAACAGAGCTGGAAGGAGGCTCTCAAGGGGGAATTCGAGAAGGATTATTTCAAGTCCCTCGTGGATTACCTCCACAATGAAAAGGCCGGCGGCAAGGTAATCTTTCCTCCGGGGAAAATGATTTTCAAGGCATTCGAACTGACACCCCTGAAGGATGTCAAAGTGGTAATCTTAGGGCAGGACCCGTACCACGGGTACGGGCAGGCCGAAGGCCTGTCATTTTCCGTGCCGGAAAATGTTCCTGCCCCGCCTTCACTGAGGAACATCTTCAAGGAAATCCACGATGATCTCGGAGTGGAAATGAGCGGGAATCCCCACCTTGAGAAATGGGCAAGGCAGGGAGTTCTGCTTCTGAATGCCATTCTGACAGTCCGCTCCGGAGAGCCCGCCTCGCATAGCAACATCGGCTGGACGGAATTCACTGATGCGGTCATCAGGCACATCAGTGACAATTGCAGCGGAGTGGTCTTCCTGCTCTGGGGCAACTTCGCAAAAAGCAAGAAATCCCTGATTGACACCTCCAGACACTATGTTCTGGAAGCAGCGCACCCCTCCCCGCTTGCCCGTGGAGCATTCTTCGGGTGCAGACATTTCTCAAAGACAAACCAGCTGCTCTCAGCACAGGGCAAAACCCCGATTGACTGGCAGCTATAAAGACTATTATATGGAACACAGGATAGCAATGTTTCCGGGGTCATTCGACCCGTTCACCGCAGGACATCTGAACATTCTCAAGAGAGCTCTCACAATGTTTGACGAAGTGGTCGTCGCCATAGGAGTGAACATCGACAAGCGGGGACATTTCAGCACCGAAAAGAAACTGGACATCATCAGGCAGGCCACAAAAAATCTGGAAGGAGTCAGCGTAATCTCCTACGACAACCTGACGATTGACAAATGCAAGGAACTGGGAATCAAGCATATAGTCAGAGGTGTAAGGAACATGATTGATTTTGAGACCGAAAGGTCAATCGCAGATGCGAACCGAATCCTCGCTCCCGATATCGAAACCATCATCATCCCGACCGCCCAGGAATTCGCACACATATCCTCCACTGCAGTTCGCGACATCATCAAACACGGAGGAGACACAACCAAATTCATCCCCGAAGGGGTCACCCTATGACATTCCGCCCCTCAGTTTTTTCCCGTGCAACCATCTGCGCGCTCATCTTCTGCATTGCCTCTGCAGGAGTGATGGCGCAGTCCCCATCTGCAAAGTTTGGGGATGCAACCTCGGCTGTGCAGCCGGGAGAATCAGCTCCGGACGTGCAGCAGAAAGACGCAACCTCAGCCGTCCAGCCGGGAGATTCAACCCTGGCCGTCCTGATGGATCGCCTGGATGCCTACATCAATGCCATCGAGACTGAGTCCACCGCGACGAAAATCACCGAGAGCGATTTTCTAATCTCCGCCTGCAACGATTCCGTCACACGGCAGAAGACGGCCCTCAGATTGTATGAAAGGTATATGGAATCCCCAGTGATGGGAGACGAGGCTGTAGCCATACACGTCTTTGACACCTGGTTTTCGGACGGAGCCGTCAAAATGCCTTCCGATTCAGAGTTTTTCAAGGCGCGTCTGTTTGCGGAACTCAACCGCAGTTCCCTGATAGGGTTGAAGGCTCCCGAACTTGCCCTGAGGAATCCCGACGGGAGCGACAGAAACATCCCTGACAAAGGAGACAACAGGCTGAAAGTATTGTATTTCTACGACACCGACTGTCCGGTCTGCTCCTCACAGACACCCCTTCTGAAGTCCGTTCTCAATGACTCAGGGATAGTGCTTTACGCCATTTACACGGGAACAGAACGGGAGAAATGGGTCAGCTACTCCGGGCAGAATCTGGATTTTGAATGCGAAGTGATCCATCTCTGGGACCCGGACAGGACATCTGACTTTGAAATGCTCTACGGGGTCATACGTACTCCTGCACTCTTCCTGCTGGATTCCAGCGGAACTATCATCGGAAGGAGGCTGGACCCGGCTTCACTCGGAAAACTTCTGCACAGGTTCTCCACAAGGAAAGAACTTGAGTACGGCAGCGATGAATCCCTGCAGGTTTTCGGAAAGATTTTCGCCCCGATTGAGGCGGGCATGGGATGCGAAGGACTGAGCAGGATGGCTTCTCATATATGCGACATCGCCCTGAGGAACAGGGACACTGTGCTGTTCCGGCAGATGACGGGAGACCTTCTCTACTTCATTGCCGAGCAGAGGGGTGAGAATTACAAATGCGGGACTCCTGATTTTGTGGACAAGTTCATTCTCGAGAAAAACGAAATATGGAACACTCAGGATGACAGTCTGAAAGTCATCCAGCTCGCCCACTTCCTCAAGAATCAGGCAATGCTCTCCCCCATCGGCAAAAAGCTTCCGAAAGTAAAGGTTCCGGCCGTAGAAATCACTCCGGGAAAGGACGGTAAACCCGCAATGAGGAATGTCAGAGCAGATCTGTCCGGTCAGAAATCGGCCGTTGTGGTCTTCCATCTCGAGGACTGCAGCACTTGCCGGGAGAAAATCAAGGAATTGTCCGCAGAACTAATCTCCGAAGCAGGTCTCCACATCCCCAATGCGGGAAAAATCAGGAAGATTCTGCTGATTGAGATGAACAGGCTCTGGGAACAGGAACAGGAGAAGGCCGCCATTCTGTCCGACAACATTGACCTCACCGGCATACCAATGGTAATCGCCACTGACCGCCGCTCCCGCCTCTCCAGAAAATATTTATAAATTTTGCAACTGGAAGCTGCCACTGAAGCAAATACCCAGTTGAATGAGGCCATCAAGTCCACAGAGGCAAGCATTAAAGCAACGATTTCTGATCTTCACAAACAAATTGCAGCGCCAAAGTCTGACGAGTCAAGCCCAAGGATTTCGGTAGAGAACAGTGTGACAGGAAAACCTGAAGGTTTCCAAGGAAGGCTGTGAGACAGAAAAACCTAAGGATTTCCGCATAGAGCATCAGGGTATGGGTCGCGGGCGGCTATGCCGTCCGCGACCCATACCCTGATGCCAAATCTCTGAATTCATCTGAACACAAAGAAAACACTTCCCGTGAAATTCATTCGCCACAGCCATAGGCAACAGAATACCCTCTATGGCCATCTGGCGTGCCCAATGAGGAAAATTGCCTCATTCGCCACACCGAATGCCACTACGCAGGCTTCTAGGCGATGTTCCAGTGCCGAATGAATTTCACGACCACGAGCGGCCAGCAAGCAGCCCAGCGGGCTTTTTCAGCGAGCAGCCGACGGGAGACGGAACGGGGTGGGCAATCAGTCAAATCGTCTAGAGGACGTTTGACAGCGAGCAACCGCCGACAGTAAATTTTTTTCAGTGAGCAGGACTCCTGCCTGAAGGCCACTCTGAGGGGGATGGCCGCTCACTGGAGGTCTCTGGAGAGGGTCAGTGAGCAGGAGGATGCCTCTGACGATGCTGTAGGGCATACTCTTGCTCACTGGTTTCATTTTACCTGGGTAGGAGAACGGTCCGGAAGGCATTGAGGAAAGAGATTCCCGGTCGAGCCGGGAATGACAGAAAGTCAAAGCCGGGAATGACGAAAAGGAAGGGAATGA
>CAMEBJ010000136.1 GCA_945912085.1 uncultured Bacteroidales bacterium
GTGCCCAAGGCGAGGTTCAAGGTGGAATAGGAGAACGGGCATGTCATCATAGCCAATATCTCCGGAAAGATGAGGATAAACTACATCAAGATTCTCCCCGGAGACAGGGTGAAGGTGGAAATGTCACCATACGATTTATCAAAGGGAAGAATTTCTTTCAGATACAAATAAAATCACAAGATAATGAAAGTAAAGGCATCCATCAAGAAACGCAGCGAGGATTGCAAGATCGTAAAGCGCAAAGGCCGTCTTTATGTAATCTGCAAAAAGAATCCTAAGTTCAAAATGCGTCAGGGATAATTTAATTGTCTAACAAAATTAAGTAATAATAGATTATGGCACGTATAGCCGGTGTTGACTTACCTAACAACAAAAGAGGAGAGATAGGACTTACCTATATCTTCGGAATAGGTCGCAGCTCAGCCAGGAAAATTCTTTCAGGTCTGGGAATCGACTTCGACACTAAGGTCGGTGAATGGAACGACGAGCAGATTGCCGAAATCCGAGGCGTCATCGCTGAGGAGTATAAGATCGAAGGTGAGCTCCGTTCTGCTATTCAGATGAACATCAAACGTCTGATGGATATCGGCTGCTACAGGGGTATCCGCCATCGTAACGGTCTTCCTGTTCGCGGTCAGAGCACCAAGAACAATGCCCGCACTAGAAAGGGTAAGAAGAAAACTGTTGCAAACAAGAAGAAAGCAACTAAATAAGGCAGATGAATTATGGCAAAGAAAACAGCAACAACAAGTAAGAAGAGAGTTGTCAAGGTTGACGCTTATGGCGAGGCTCATATTTCATCAACCTTCAACAATGTCATCGTTACGCTTACTAACAGCGTAGGACAGGTTATCAGCTGGTCCTCAGCCGGAAAGAGCGGTTTCAGGGGTTCCAAGAAGAACACTCCGTACGCTGCTCAGGTGGCTGCCGGTGAAGCAGCTAAGACTGCATACGACCTTGGACTTCGCAAGGTAAAAGCATACGTGAAAGGTCCGGGTGCCGGACGTGAGTCCGCAATCAGAACCATCCACGGTGCAGGAATTGAGGTAACTGAGATTATCGACGTTACTCCGATGCCTCACAACGGATGTAGACCAAAAGGCCGTCGTAAAGTTTAATTAGTTGAATTTTTTAATGATAAATTACTATGGCAAGATATATTGGACCAAGCACAAAGATCGCGCGTAAGTTCGGCGAGCCTATTTTCGGAACGGACAAGGACTTTGAGAAAAGGAATTATCCTCCGGGACAGCACGGACTTGCAAGCAAGCGCAAGAAGAAGTCCGAGTACGGTGTACAGTTAAAGGAGAAACAGAAAGTAAAATATACTTACGGCCTTCTTGAGAAACAGTTCCGCAATCTCTACGAGAAAGCATCCCGTATGAAGGGACAGAAAGGTGAGAACCTCATCATCCTTCTTGAGTCACGCCTCGACAACCTCGTTTACCGTCTTGGGATTGCTCCTACAAGGGCAGCTGCAAGGCAGCTTGTGACTCACTGTCACATCACTCTGAACGGTGAAGTCTGCAATATCCCTTCAGTGATTGTAAAACCTGGTGATGTCATTGCAGTCAGGGAAAGGTCAAAGAGCCTTGAGGTCATTGCAGCCAGCGTTGCTTCAGCAGCAAAATACTCCTGGCTTGACTTCGATGCAAAGACTCTGACCGGAAAATATCTCAATGTCCCTGTAAGGGAGGAGGTTCCTGAAACAATCAACGAGCAGCTTATCGTCGAGTTGTATTCTAAGTAATAATCACCACCTAACAAGAATCATTATGGCAATCTTAGCGTTTCAGAAACCTGACAAGGTGATAATGCTTGAGGGAACGGACACAGTCGGCCGTTTTGAGTTCAGGCCTCTTGAGCCTGGCTATGCTCAGACAATCGGTAATGCGCTCCGTCGTATCCTGTTGTCATCTCTTGAGGGTTTCGCTATCAATTCAGTCAGGATTTCGGGTGTTGACCAGGAATTTGCAGCCATCCCTGGGGTAATAGAGGGTATGCAGGACATCATCCTCAATCTCAAACAGGTAAGGTTCAAGAGAATGGTCGAGACCGTGGATTCCGAGACTGTCAACATCGTTGTCAGCGGCAAACAGGAGTTTACCGCAGAGGACATTTCAAAGGGATTGTCTTCTTTCCAGGTGTTGAATCCGGACTTGCACATCTGTTCACTTGAGCCTTCGGTAAAGCTTGAGGTTTCCCTCAGCATCAACAAGGGCCGCGGTTTCGTTCCGGCAGACGAGAACAGGGATGAGAACACTCCTATCGGAACGATTCCGGTGGATGCCATCTACACTCCTATCGTCAATGTGAACTGGACTATGGAAAACTGGCGTGTGGAGCAGAAGACCGACTACGAGAAACTCAATCTCGAAATCGTGACTGACGGCTCAATCACCCCTAACGTAGCTCTTCAGGAGGCAGCAAACATCCTCATCTACCATTTCAAGCTGTTCACTGACGACAAGAAGCTCTCCCTCGAGAGCACTGTCGAGTCTGACACCAAGGAACTTGACGAGGAGTCACTGCGCATGAGGCATCTGCTCCTGACCAAATTGTCGGATATGGGACTTTCAGTACGTGCTTACAACTGCCTGAAGGCCGCAGACATCGACACATTCGCCGACCTGGTTTCCTACTCAAGGTCAGAGCTGATGAAGTTCAGGAATTTCGGAAGAAAGTCTCTCAATGAGATCGACCTTCTTGTCGAGAAGATGAAACTCTCATTCGGAATGGATGTTACCAAATTTAATATCGAACCCAAGAAAAAGACAGTATAAGTATGAGGCACAATAAAGCAATCAACCACCTTGGCCGCAAGAGCGGTCATCGCAAAGCCCTCCTTGCCAATATGGCTACTTCTCTGATTTTCCACAAGAGGATTCAGACAACCGTTGCCAAGGCAAAGGCTCTGCAGGCCTATGTGGAACCTCTCATCACAAAGTCTAAGGAGGACACCACACATTCACGCCGTATCGTCTTCAGCTACCTGAAGAACAAGGAGGCTGTCACAGAGCTCTTCCGCACAATTGCTCCGAAGATTTCAGAGCGTCCTGGCGGATACACCAGAGTTCTCAAGACAGGATTCCGTCTCGGAGACGGTGCTGACATGGCTCTTATCGAACTTGTTGACTTCAACGAGGCAGCCCTTGCTTCAGGCAAGAAGGAGACCAAAAAGTCTTCGACGAGAAGAAGCCGCGCCAAGAAAGCCGCTGAGGCTCCAGCTGCCGAGGCTCCTGAAACAGAAGCCCCTGCAACTGAAGAGGCAAAGGCTGAATAATCACAGAAATAAATCAAATTTTTTCAGGCCCGGATTACGCATTAATCCGGGCCTGATTGTTCTTATTGTCATGAGTTTTCAAACAATTTGTACAAAAAATTGCACGTCGGAGAACATCAGATGGGAATAATTGCTGAAGTGCGGCAGTTAATTCTAAAATATTTGCTAAATTTGAGAGATGTTTTAATAAACCCTGAAATGAAGAGATTTCTATTCCCTATTGTAATGATGTCGGCCCTTTTGCTGACATCCTGCTACGGAGCATCCGGAAACGGGGAATGTTCCAACCGTGCGGAGAGGATTGTCGCCGAGATTCACAATCCTGCATCGAAGAAAGTCATCGTCGCCGTCCACAGAGGAGACTGGAGGAACTATCCTGAGAATTCCATCCCGGCAATAGAGTCCATCATAAGGATGGGCGCCGACATAATGGAACTTGACCTGAAGATGACAAAGGACAGTGTGCTTGTGCTCAGCCACGACAAGACACTTGACAGGTGCACCACCGGCAAGGGCCTCGTGAGCGACTACACCTACGAGGAACTGCTCCGTTTCCGTCTCAAGAGAGCCCACGGGGTTGCCACCGATTCGATGAGAATCTGTACCCTCAGGGAGGCCCTTGAATGCTGCAAGGACAGGATTGTGGTCAATGTGGACCAGGGCTACCAGTACTACGACCAGGTACTTGCCGTCTCCGAGGAACTCGGCGTTACCGACCAGCTTCTCATCAAGGGAAAGAGACCTCAGAAGGAGGTTGACGAAAAGATGGCTTCCCACGAGCACAATATGATGTATATGCCGATTATCGACATCCAGAAGGAGCAGGGGAAGGACCTTTTCAACCAGTACCTTGAATCAGGCACAATGCCTCTCGCTTTCGAAGTCTGCTGGAAGAAGATGACCCCGGAAGTGGCTGATGCGATGAAGAAAATTGTTGAAGGGGGCTCGAAACTCTGGGTGAACACCATCTGGGGTTCCCTCTGCGGCTATCTTGATGACGATGCCGCCCTTGATTGCGGTGACCCTGCGCAGATATATGACCAGGTAATCGCCCTCGGGGCCACAATGATTCAGACCGACCGTCCGGAGCAGCTCCTGGGATATCTCCGCTCCAAAGGACTTCACGACTAATTATTTGCGGAATGAAAAAGACAGTAATATACATTCTTCTCTCCCTCATCTGCC
>CAMEBJ010000137.1 GCA_945912085.1 uncultured Bacteroidales bacterium
GAGGTGAGCTCGTTTCTCATAGCCACTATGCCGGTGATGTTCCTGCCCCCAGCTGTGGGTGTTGTCGAGTCCTGGGACCTGATTGGTGAATCCCTGATGCCTTTCGTGACAGTAACATTCTGCAGTACAATCTTCGTGATGGTCATTTCCGGTCTGGTGACCCAATTTGCCATCCGCACAAAAAAGAGGAGGGAAGAGAAATGAAAGAGTTGTTCGAAGGTTCCGTTTTCCTCGGGGTGCTCATCAGCCTTGCTTCCTATGCCATCGGGGTGTGGCTCAGGAGAAAGACCCGTCTGTCTTTTATGAACCCGCTTCTGATTTCGATTGTCCTGGTCATTGCATTCCTGCTCCTGACAGGAGTCAGCTATGATTCCTACAAGGCGGGTGCCGGGGCTCTCTCCTACCTGCTGACTCCGGCTACCATCTGCCTGGCCGTCCCTCTTTACCAGCAGTTCGAGTACCTGAAGAAAAATTTCGTGGCTGTCTTTGCCGGAATATTCTCCGGAGTGGTTTCCAGCCTTGTCTGCATCCTGCTTTTTGCCCTGCTGTTCAAGTTCGACCACACCACCTATGTCACCTTCCTGCCAAAGTCAATCACGACTGCAATCGGAATGGGAGTGACTGAGGAACTTGGCGGCTATGTGCCTCTTTCCGTGATTGTGATTGTGATTACCGGGGTGATTGGAAATGTCGTTGCAGAATGGGTCCTGAAACTTTTCAGAATAAATGAGCCCATCGCGAAAGGTGTCGCTCTGGGCTCTTCATCTCACGCCATCGGAACGGTAAAGGCAATGGAACTCGGCCCGGTTGAGGGCGCAATGAGCAGCCTTTCCATCGTCGTCAGCGGAATCCTGACTGTTGTCGGGGCTTCGGTTTTTGCTTCGTTTATTTAGGACACTTCATCCTGTATGAATCTTCAAAAAACCGCAATTAGCCTCTTTGCTTGCGTGAGCAGGCCACTCCATAGAAGCAGACCACTGAAAAGCAGATCAGTGGAAGAATGAATGAAATATTCACTGCCGGCCAGCCGAGAATTGTTCCTTTGTCTATGATGGCGGCCTGAATCGGAGGGAGAACCGAACCTCCGAGGATTGCCATCACAAGGCCGGCTGCACCGAATTTTGCATCATCTCCGAGACCCTTGAGGGCAAGGGCATATATGGTCGGGAACATCAGTGACATCGCTGCTGACACGGCCACAAGGCAGTACAGACCCTTGATGTCCCTGAAACCGATGACTCCGCAGACGAAAAGCATACCTGCAGTTGCCAGGATTGCGAGAAGTTTGCCCGGGTTTATGTATTTCAGGAGATAGGTGCAGATGAAGCGGCTGCAGCAGAATATGACCATCGCAGCGATGTTGTACTTCTGTGACAGCACCTCGGCATCCTGCTCCGGCATCCCACCTTCCATAAACACCCTCGTTCCATACTGGATGATGAACGTCCAGCACATTATCTGGGCACCCACATAGAAGAACTGTGCAATGACTCCTGTGCGATAATGCTTGATTGAGAATATTCTTTTGAGCGAGGCAAGGAAATGTATTCCTCCACCGTTCTCCTCTCCTTTCGGCATTTTTGTCACGAGAATGAGGACGAAGACACAGACTATCACCAGACCTATCCAGAGGTATGGGGCAATCAGAACGGAGAGGTCCGATGCCTTTACCGCCTCGAATTCCTCCTGTGGCAGCAGTGCCCTCTGGGCGGAATCCATCGGATGGAGTTTCGCCTGTATGAAGTTCATAGCCACCCACATTCCGGCAAGTGAACCGATCGGATTGAAAGCTTGGGCGAAATTCAGTCTTCTGGTTGCCGTTTGTTCGCTTCCCAGAGTCAGAATGTACGGGTTCGCACTCGTTTCGAGGAAGGACAGACCGCAGGTCATTATGAAATATGCCGCCAGAAAAGGGTAGTACTGCCCGATTGTACTGGCTGGCAAAAAGAGCAGGGCTCCGGTGGCATATAGGCCGAGACCCACGAGGATACCGGCTTTGTAGGAGAATCTCTTGATGAAGATTGCGGCAGGGAAGGCCATACAGAAATATCCTCCGTAGAAGGCCACCTGCACGAGGGTCCCGTCGGTGACGCTTATCCTGAATATTTTCGAGAATGCCTTCACCATAGGATTCGTCACGTCATTGGCAAAGCCCCATAGGGCAAAGCACAGAGTAACAAGGACAAACGGCAGGAGATAGTTCTTGCCGTTTGCCTTGAAAAGTGATTCCTTTTTTTTCATGGTGTTTTCCGGAAAGGTCCGTTACTTTTTGTACAAAGGACCGTAGGCTGCGCAGGCCCTGTAGTCGGCACCTTCCTTGTCCATTCCGAAGGCATTCCAGCAGGAAGGCCTGAAAATCTGTGAGTCAGGAACATTGTGCATCGCAACCGGAATGCGGAGCATTGAGGCGAGAGTAATCAGGTCTGCCCCGATGTGCCCGTAGGCGAGGGCTCCGTGGTTTGCTCCCCAGTTGTTCATCACTGAATACACGTCCTTGAAGCAGTCCCTGCCTTCGCAAAGTCTCGGGGCGAACCAGGTTGTCGGCCAGCCTTTGTCAGTTCTGTCGTCAAGAATCTTGTGAACCTGAGGGTCGAGTTCGACTGTCCATCCCTCGGCAAGCTGAAGCATAGGGCCAAGGTTCTTGACCAGGTTCAGTCTCACCATCGTGCAAGGCATTGCGCCTCTTGTGAGGAATTTGGACGAGAATCCGCCGCCTCTGAAATATTCCCTGTTGGCAGGAACCCACACGGTCGCGTCAAGACAGGCTTGAGCCTCTTCCTCCGTGATGTCCCAATGTGCCTTCATCGCAGGTTTCCCGTCCGCACCGATTTGATTGCCTGAACCGTCCAGGGCGGCTGCTCCGGAGTTGATCAGATGGATGATTCCGTTTGCTGCCTGACCTTCGAGTCTCTTTCCGGTCACTCTCTCGACTGCTTCCGGACTCCAGTAGGTCCTCACGTCAGCGAACACTGAAGCTGCGTTGGTGAGGAGATGTCCGAACAGCATTGCCACTCCGTTGAGAGAGTCGTTTTCAGTTGCAAGTATATATGGCTCCCTGATTCCGTTCCAGTCGAATGAAGAGTTCAGAACAGCCTCGGTGAAGTCTCCGTTAGGATAGAAGTCGGTCCACTGGCGCTGACCCTGGAAGCCTCCGAGAAGGGCATTGTGTCCGAGAGACTCCTCTCCGAATCCGAGTTCCCTGAGTTTCGGATTGCCGCTCATCAGGTCTTTCACGATGATGGCCATCTTGACAGAGAACTCCCAGTCCCTGTCCTTTTCCTCGCGGGTCTTCTTGAGGTCCGGACGGTTGCAGACATCGTCGAATTCCCTGCAGTTCTTCCTTGCCCATTTTAGAGCATTTTCGTACTCCTCTTTGTCGTAGATGCCTTCGGTCATCCTTCTGATGATTTCCACCTCGTCAATTCCCTCGCATCTCATTCCGAGATAGTCCTCGAAGAAGTCAGGGTCAACAATCGAACCTGCGATTCCCATACAAACTGCTCCGATTGACAGGTAACTCTTGCCTTTCATAATGGCGACAGCCACTGCCGCCTTGGCAAAACGGAGAAGTTTCTCCCGAACGTCTTCAGGGATTTGCGTGTTGTCGGCATCTTGAACGTCGTGTCCGTAGATTCCGAATGCCGGAAGTCCTTTCTGGGCGTGTGCGGCAAGGACCGCAGCAAGATAGACTGCTCCCGGACGCTCCGTTCCGTTGAATCCCCAAACAGCCTTGATTGTGTGCGAGTCCATATCCATAGTCTCACTTCCGTAGCACCAGCAAGGGGTCACCGTGATGGTCACGGCCACATTTCCTTTTCTGAATTTGTCGGCGCAGGCTGCACTCTCAGCGACCCTTCCGATGGTTGTGTCGGAAATAACGCACTCGACAGGCGTTCCGTCAGGGTATTTCAATGTGCTGGAAATCAGTGCGGCCACGCTCTTTGCCATATTCATCGTCTGGTCTTCGAGGGACTCCCGCACTCCGTTCATCCTTCCGTCAATCGTCGGGCGTATTCCGATTTTCGGCCATTCGCCCTGATATCTTCTATTGGTCATATTTAATATTTAGAATTAGTGTTTTCGCAAATATAGTGGTTTAGTACTTGTCTCAACTGTCTTTTTCTGAAGAGAGCTGTTTCTCAATGTTGCGGAGTTGTTTTCTCGTGCTGCTGGAGAACCATTTCCCGTGGATTTCACTGCAGTTTCCGGCAGTAAGGAAAGCGTTTATGTGGTTCTTTTCCATAAATTCCAATAGTTTGCCGTACTCGTGCGGGGTGAGCAATGCCTCGATTTCAACTTCCGGAGTTCCGGAATATCCACCCCTGACATCGTACAGGGTGCATCCCCTGACCAGGTCCTCAATGATGAATTTCCGGATGCGGTCATACTCGGATGAAATGATGCAAACCCTCTTGCGCTTGTTCAGGCTGATCATAAAGTAGTCAGTTGCAATTCCGTTCA
>CAMEBJ010000138.1 GCA_945912085.1 uncultured Bacteroidales bacterium
TGTACATATTGTGTATATTTTTAAGGTAAATCTCCGCAAAATTAAGGATTTTTCTGAAATTGAGTATATCTTTGCAGGAAATTTTGGAAAAATATGCTCAACAGAAGAATTTTAAGAATCAAGGCATTCAAGATATTGTACAGTAGTATGTTGTCAGGGAATGTCTCTTTGGAGGAGGCTGAATCCCGTCTGGACCAGTCCTGTGAGGCGACCCGTGACCTGTATGTCTTTATGATGGGAGTAATCTCGCCCCTGACGGCCGTTGCCAGGGAAAGAATCGAGGCTGCAAAGAAAAAATTCAATCCGACGGAACAGGAGAAGAACCCGAATATGAAGTTTGCCGACAATGCCCTCGCAAAGTTGCTCGAATCGGATCCTGATTTCTGCAAGGCATTGGAAAAGAGGAAGTTCTCCTGGGATCAATATGACCTTATATTGAAAAAGCTCTACAATACCGTCAGCGGAAGGGAATATTTCAGAAAATATATGGAATCCGAGACATCTTCCATCGCCGAGGATTGCCGCCTGTTCACCAAGATTTTCGAGAAGGAGTTTGTCGATGATGAGGAACTCGCTCTCATTCTGGAAGATATGTCCCTCTATTGGAATGATGACCTTGCATATGCTCTGACATATTGCTGCAAGAGCCTTGAGGCAATTGCAAAGGGAGAGAGATGGACGATGCCTCCGCTTTACCTGAGCGACATCAAGAAAGCATCCCTGGCAGGGAATCCGGCAAGGCAGATGGCGGTGGAAAGCGACAAGGCTTTTGTCCACAAACTTCTCCAGAACGCCTTTGCAGGGTACGGCAGGTATGTAGGGATGATTTCCGAATGTCTGGCCAATTGGGAGAAAGACAGGATTGTGGGAACGGATATGTCTTTGATAGTCTGTGGAATAGCAGAGGCTGAGAAATTCCCTTCGATTCCAGTCAAAGTGACCATAAACGAATATGTGGAGATTTCGAAATTTTACGGAACGCCGAAAAGCCGTATATTTGTGAACGGAGTTCTCGACAGGGTGATAATGCGCCTTGTCAATGAGGGCAAGATTGACAAGACAGTCTGAAAAATTTTTTAAACGACAACACATCAAATTTTTGAAAATATGAATTATATGATTCTTTTGCAGGCGGCGGAAGCCGCTCAGCAGCCTCAGGGAGGCGGATGGACAATGTGGGTGATGCTCATCCTCATCATTGTCGTAATGTGGTTCTTTATGATCCGTCCGCAGCGTAAACAGCAGAAGGAACTTCAGAAGTTCCGCGACGGACTTTCAAAGGGAGACAAGGTTGTTACTATAGGCGGAATTTACGGTACCGTTGCTGAGATCAAGGACAAGACCCTTCTTCTCGAGATTGACAACAATGTCAAAATCAAGGTTGACAAGAATTCCGTAGTCAAGGATTTTTCTGACGCTCAGCAGCAGTAGCCAACGGCTGTTCCGGCAGTTGACCATCTTCGGCGCGGAGGTGAGCAAAATTCAGAGAAGGCCATGAGGAAGTTCCTGAAGAAAATTGCAGGATTGTTCAATATCAGCGGGAGAGACTTGCCGGTTTTTTTGCTGTCTCTCCTGCTGGCTTTCAGTATATGGCTCATCCACAACCTCTCGCTGAAATACAATGATTTCATTCAGGTACCGGTCATTGCGCATTGCAGGATTGAGGGACACTCGGCTGTCTCCCGGGACCGCAGTCTGGTTGTCGCCCGATGCCGGCTGAGGGGTTTTGACATCGTCAGGCTCAAGATTTTCGGGAAAAGGTCTCCCGTGAATGTGAATTTCAACCGGATGCGTAATTCATCGGGAGAGATTTTTTACGTCACTTCAGATGACCTTCAGGAATATACCCACGTCATTTTCGGGGAGAATGCCACATTGGAATATTTCGTGACTGACACTCTCTTTTTCAATTTCCCGTTTGAGAGTCATCGCAGGCTGCCTGTGGTTGCTGTTCATGAACTCGAATTCGCTCCTCAATATGCAATGATTGGCGGAATCCGGATTGAGCCTGATTCCGTCACCGTCTATGGCGAGCCGGAGCGGATTGAAAATATGGATTTTGTCTTTACCGAGCCTTTGAAAGTGTCTGAAGTAGATTCGGACCTTCAGGGTGTTCTGAAGCTGGACAAAATCAGGAAAGTCAGGTTTTCGGAGGATGCAGTCAGGTATTCCATCTCGGCTGTCAGGTTTGTAGAGGTGGTCAGGCAGGTCCCTGTGACTGTCAGAAATGTACCTGCCGGAGGAGAAATGACGGTTTACCCTTCGTCAGTCACCGCAACGTTCAAATGCCGTTTCCCTTACGGTCCGGAAGATGCCACAAAAGTGGAATTTTTTGTGGATTACGAGGATTTTGTCAATTCCCGGACAGGCAGATGTGTTGTGAGAAATTCGGAAATGCCTTCAGGGATAATCGATTGCTCGGTGGAACCTCAGGTCGCCGAGTGTATTGTGAGCGGTCTATGATTACTCTTGCCGTTACAGGAGGGATCGGCAGCGGCAAATCCGTTGTCTGTTCCATTTTGTCCGCCTCGGGAGTTCCTGTCTATGACTCCGATTCCAGGACAAAGGCTATCTATGATTCGGACAGGTGTCTGGCGCAGAAGATTGCACAGTCGATGAAGGACTTCTCTTCCGGGACCAGTGTTTTGGGGGAGGATGGGAAGATTGATCGCAAAGCATTGGCTGCCATTGTGTTCTCAAATCCGGCCGCGCTTTCTGCCCTTGAGTCCCTTGTACATCCCGCCGTCCTTGAGGATTTTGTCAGGTGGCGTGCGGAACGCTCGAAGGAAGGTTTCCGTGTGGTGGCGATGGAGTCTGCCATAATTCTGGAGAAACCTTTGTTTAGAAATATTGCCGACAAGGTAATCATTGTGGATGCCCCTTATGATCTTCGGCTCGAAAGAGCCTGTGCACGTGACCATTCCAGTCATCAGTCCATTGTCAGGAGGATGGAGAATCAGAAACTTTTCAATTCCATCTCGGACGGTAGCATCCTTCCGGATGCAGATTTTGTGATTGTGAATGATTCGGATATGTCAGCACTCAAGGACCGCGTGGAAGCTGTCCTGCACAGCATCGACACCTTCTTCAAGATGGCTGATACTCCTTGTCATTCCTGACTTTTACCAATCTAAATCATTCCCTTTTTCAGTTCTGTCGCCAAACCGGCATAGGATCATCTTGAACCGATCCAGATGAGAATCATTCCGACAAGGATGAAGGCCAGGTCGAGGGCCTTGGCCCTGAGATTGCGCTCCTTGAAGAGGATTGCTCCGCAAAGGAAGGAGACTATTACTGAGCCCCTCCTGATGAGGGAAACTACTGAAATCATAGAGTCGGGCTGCCTGAGGGCTGACAGGTAGGCGTAGTCAGCAGCTGAGATGAAGATGGAAATCATCAGTATTGCCCACGACCAGTGGAAAGGAGTGGTGCTGTGGCGGCGGGGCAGCCAGAGGGCAAGCATCATCACGCCCATCAGGATCATTTGGTAGAAATTGTACCAGCCCTGGACGAAGGATGCATCAAGAAACCTCATTATGTGTTTGTCGTACAAGCCGCTGCAGGCTCCTGTCAGGGCGGAGACTGCAATGAACCAGATCCATTTGTTGTGTACGAAGTCCACATTCTCTTTTTTGCTGGAACGGCTCAAAAGCAGGAGGGAAATCATGGCGAGAATCACGCCGCCCCATTGCCAGGGATTCAGCCTTTCTCCGAAGATGAGCATTGCTCCGAGTAGGACCATAATGGGTCTTGTGGCATTGATTGGACCCACAATAGTGATGGGGAGGTGTTTCAGACCGAAATACCCGAAAATCCAGGATGTCAGTACAATGCAGGATTTTGCAAAGACCATCAGGTGGGCCTTGCCGGGAGTCATCCCCCCTGAAGCAATCCCGACAATGGTGTCTGTGGCCTCTCCCGAAGCGGGAGTCAAGGTGGTTCCTGCTGTGAGAAAGCCACTGTCGCAGAGGGAGGAAATGATGAAAGGTGAGAAAATCAATGTTGAAAAAACGGTGTTGAGAAACAACACGGGAATTACCGCATTGTCTCTCAACGCCGCCTTCTTTGCAGTGTCATAAAACCCAAGAAGGGTGGCAGAAAGGAAAGCCAGGGCCAGCCACATCGGCTCTATTCTTTAGAGTGGCAGCAACCGCCCTCGCCGTGGCCTTTGCCGTGGCCGCCGCATCCATGGCCCTCACCGTGGCCGCCGCACCCTCCGTCGTGGCAACCGCCTTCACCGCAATCTCCGCCGCATCCTCCGCATTCGTGACCTTCTGAATGATGGCCACAACCCCCGCACCCGCAGTTACTGTGGACATATTCTCCGTGAAGTCCTTCGGAAAGCTCCTTTTCGGTCGCCTCCCTGACTGAAAGAATGCTGCCTGAGAAATTCAGTGTTTTGTCAGCCATAGGAGAGTTGACGTCGATGGTAA
>CAMEBJ010000139.1 GCA_945912085.1 uncultured Bacteroidales bacterium
GCACATCGCAACTCAACCGCTGCCTTTCCTTACACCTTTAGGAATATGGAAAACAGTACCCTGAAAGTATATTTTTGACTTTCGGGGTCTCGCTCACCAAGTCTCCTCTTGGTCTCCTTCTTGGAAATATAAAAGAAGGCTCCCTCAGGGGAGCCTCCTTGATTATTCAGGGATTGGATTATTCAGGGATTGATATTGATTTTGGTCTGAAAGTGATGGTCTTGCTTTTGACCGTGGTGGTTCCACCGTCTGGAACATAGCCTACAAGAGCGAATGTTGCATAGGTGTTTTCGAGAATCGGAACATCACAACCCCTGTAAACCTCATCAGATTCGAGTTTTGCACACTTCTGGTCAAACCAGGCAATCGCTTCCTTCTCTTCACCCAGAAAGACGTTCTTCAAGTTTGACATATCGTATCCGATTTCGGATGCGACGACCATCTTCAGGTACATATTGTTGTAGAAATTGGCAGAACCATCATTGCACTCGATGTAATAGGTGCTTTTAACGACTGGGGTGCAGGATGTCGCAATGACGAAAATCGCTGCGCAGATGACAAGTAATTTTTTCATATTGTGTCTATTAGATATTATTCTTTGCATTCTGCTGCAAAAGTAAGAAAAAATTCTAATAATCACCCTTGTACTGATTTTTTATGCGTCAATCCTGTTATCTCTGTCGTCAACCCCGTTTCCTCCTCTGTCATACCCTCCTCTGTCATACCCTCCTATCCCTTCGCCATACCCTCTTCCACAGTCATTCCTTCCTATCCTTTCTCCATTCCCTCCTATCCCTTCGCCATACCCTCCTCCACCGTCCCCGTCCGACTCTCCAGAAGTCTGTCAGAGGAGTGTGTCCCCAGTATTTCCTGCGGTAGGTCATCTCTTCCGATTCCGCAATCCGGACACCGTCTTGTCGGGGGAGGTTTGTTCTTTCCGCCGTTTTTTTGTAATTTCGCTGGATTTTTTCAAAAACGAACTATGGCAAAAATTACAAAAGAAGACGCCCTCAACTACCACGAAGGCAAGCGTCCGGGTAAGATAGAAGTGGTCCCGACAAAACCGTATTTCACTCAGACTGACCTCTCCCTGGCTTACTCCCCAGGAGTCGCGGAGCCTTGTCTTGAGATTCAGAACAACCCTCAGGATGCTTACCGCTACACCGACAAGGGCAACCTTGTGGCGGTCATCTCCAACGGAACGGCCGTCCTTGGCCTGGGAAACATAGGAGCCCTCAGCGGAAAGCCGGTGATGGAGGGGAAGGGACTTCTTTTCAAAATCTATGGAGGCATCGACGTGTTCGATATAGAGGTTGACGAGACCGACCCGGACAAGTTTGTGGAGGCGGTCAAGGCGATTGCCCCGACTTTCGGAGGTATCAATCTTGAGGACATAAAGGCTCCTGAATGTTTTGAAATAGAACGCCGTCTGAAGGCCGAACTGGACATCCCCGTTATGCACGATGACCAGCACGGTACTGCAATCATCTCCGGAGCGGGACTACTCAACGCCCTGGAGGTCAACGGAAAGAAAATCTCCGAAGTCAAGATAGTCGTCAACGGAGCAGGTGCTGCGGCTATCTCCTGTGCAAGGCTTTATGTCTCCCTGGGAGTCAGGAAGGAGAACATCGTCATGCTCGACAGCAAGGGTGTAATCAGCCGGGGCAGGTCCGGTCTCACCCCTGAGAAACTGGAGTTTGCGACCGACAGGACGGACATCAGCACTCTTGGAGAAGCAATCCGTGACGCAGATGTCTTCCTCGGACTGTCAAAGGGAAATGTCCTGACAAAGGATATGATCCGTTCAATGGCAAAGGATCCTATTGTGTTCGCCCTCGCCAACCCCGTTCCGGAAATTACCTATGAGGAAGCGATGGACAGCCGTCCGGACGTGCTGATGAGTACCGGCAGGTCCGACTATCCGAATCAGATCAACAATGTCATCGGCTTTCCTTACATCTTCAGGGGAGCTCTTGACACGGCTGCAACCGCCATCAACGAGGAAATGAAACTCGCTGCGGTCAGGGCTATCGCCGACCTTGCCAAGAAACCGGTACCGGAAATCGTCAACAAGGTATATCACGTCAGCAAACTGTCTTTTGGAAGGGAATATTTCATCCCGAAGCCTGTTGACCCGCGGCTTCTGACCGAGGTCTCCGCTGCGGTGGCCAGGGCCGCCATAGAAAGCGGGGTGGCCAGGAAGACCATCACCGACTGGGATGCCTACAAGGAACATCTCCTTGAATTTATGGGCAGGGAGTCCAAACTTACCCAACAGATCTACGACACTGCGCGAACTGCATCCAAAAGGGTGGTCTTCGCCGAAGGAACCCATCCTTCAATGATGAAGGCGGCCGTGATTGCCAAGAACGAGGGAATCTGTCATCCAATCCTTCTCGGAAATGACGAGAGAATCGAAAAGTTGGCGAAGGAACTCGGATTGAGCCTTGACGGGATAGAGGTGGTGAACCTTAGACACGACCGTGAGGCCTCAAGGCGCACAAGATTTGCAAAAATACTTGCCACCAAGCGCCAGAGGGAGGGATACACCCTTGAGGAAGCCCAGGACAAGATGTTCGAGAGAAACTATTTTGGAATGATGATGGTTGAGACCGGTGACGCGGATGCCTGCATAACGGGACTTTACACCAAATACTCCAACACTATCAAGGTTGCGATGGAAGTCATCGGTCTTCAGGATGGCTTCAACCATTTCGGAACAATGCACATCCTCAATTCAAAGAAGGGTACCTTCTTTATTGCCGACACGCTCATCAACAGGAGCCTTGATGTGGACACCCTCGTGGACATCGCCCGTCTGAGTGACAAGACGGTTCGCTTCTTCAACCACGAGCCTGTGATGGCAATGGTTTCATATTCGAATTTCGGCAGTGACAAGGGAGGAAGCGCAGGCCACGTGCACGAAGCCGTTGCAAGGCTCCAGGAGGAGCATCCTGACTGGCTCATCGATGGAGAGATGCAGATCAACATCGCCATTGACAATGAACTCCGGGACCGCAAGTATCCTTTCTCAAGACTTAACGGAAAGGCTGTCAACACATTGATTTTCCCGTGCCTCAACTCTGCCAATAGCGCCTACAAGATGCTCCAGGCCCTGAGTTCCGATGTCGAAATCATCGGCCCGATCCAGATGGGCCTGAACAAGCCGATTCATTTCATAGACTTTGAAAGCTCCGTCCAGGACATTGTGAACGTGACTGCCGTTGCCGCCATCGATGCCATTGCCAGCCATAGGAAATAGCATCGCGTAATCCAAGGTCCAGGAAAGAGCACTGCGTAATCCAAGGTTAAATCTCATCGTCATACCCGGCTTGACCGGGTATCTCCTCCTCCACCCCGGTCCGTTCAATCATCTCCTCGTAACCGGTGAGTGCAGCAAAAGGCGCGAACTGTGCAGCACGGTCGGAAAGAGGCATGCGAGGATGCCTCTTTGACGTGTGGTGTTCCAGATTTATTATGTCATCGTATCTTCCCATCCTGAATATCCTTTCAAATCAGGCTTAATATCCTTTCAAATCAGGGCCTTCAAATCAGGCCTTGTGCCCTCCGACCTGGTCGTTGCGTGTCTTCTGGGTCGCGCCCTCCTCGAAGTTGATTCCTTTCAGGATGGCGTTCTTCCCGTATTTCTTCTTGATTGCCAGGATGGTTTCCTGCCGTCTGCGCTCCCTGTCGTCCTCTTCGGGATGACAGTCGAAGAGGCTCAGCTGCAGGGCCTTCGGTGAATCCTTCGGGATGACGTGGTTTGCCACCACGTACAGTCTCCTCACAAGAAGACCCCTGCCAGCCAGATTGTCAAAAAGCGTCGTAACCGCATCTATGACATCAACTGAGGACGAGGTGAATCTTGTCAGATTCCTTGAGCCGTGAACCGGTTTGGGAACCTTTCTTCCGTAATGGTCGTTGGCAAGTTCGCCGCAATAGCCTTTTGCGCAGGAATTGTCATACCCGATACCAATGACCACCTGGTCGCAGACCATTCCCTTGTCCACAAGGTCAAGGGCAAGACTGTCAGCCATTTCGCGGATTACCACCCTTGCCTTTTCAAAAGTGTAGGGTTCCGAAAGCACCTGCCCGATGGAACGGCTCCTGCTTGACGGCCTGTAGGATTTGATGTCTTTCATCGTGCAGGGCTCCCATCCCCAGGCGTGGTCGATGAGCAGTTCCGCGTTGACTCCGAAAAGCCTGTAGAGAACATCTTCGTTCATGACGGACATCCTCGCAATGTCTCCCATTGTGAACATTCCGCAACTCCTGAGCCTTTCCACCGTCCCCCGTCCGACTCTCCAGAAGTCTGTCAGAGGAGTGTGTTCCCAGTATTTCCTGCGGTAGGTCATCTCGTCCAGCTCAGCAATCCGGACACCGTCCTTGTCGGCGGGACTGTGCTTCGCCTCGATGTCCATCGCAATTTTGG
>CAMEBJ010000140.1 GCA_945912085.1 uncultured Bacteroidales bacterium
GCTCTCTTATTGTTTTCTCGGTACTTAGTTGTACTTCCTTGTACTTAGTCTTTCAGTCTTTTCAATGATCTTCTTTTTTGCTTCCCGCGTCTTTTCGAACGGGGCTGCAAAGGTAGCAACTTTTTCAAAACCTCCAAAATTTTTTTTCAAATTTTTTCGTTTTTTAAAGAGCTCGCCGTCTCGCTTCAAAAGGTCTCAAAGACCCCTTTTTCCGAAACGGGCTGCAAAGATACGCACTTTTTCTTTACTTCCAAATCTTTTTTCAATATTTCTCAACAAAAAGACCCTTATCTTTCGCTGTCCAGCAGCCTCCAGACCCTGTTTCTAGCGGCCTGAGAATTCTCCCAAAACTCCATATTTCCCTCATTTACAAGGAGTATCGAATCACAATATTCCAGAGCAAGAGCAATGTCGTGTGTGGAGAAAATCACCGTACATTTTTTCCCGTCAAATGACCCGGCAGCCACCTTTTTCAGAAGCGAGACAATTTGTCTTTTGTTCGGGTAGTCGAGAAAAGATGTGGGTTCATCCAACAGAACACAAGGTGTGTCCTGTGCAATCGCACGGGCAAGCATCACTTTCTGGCATTCCCCGTCGGACAAACTGTCAAGAGACCGGTCAGACAAGGTCCCGAGCGAAGTCAGGGAAACAGCCCTGTCCACGAGGGCGACATCTTCTGAAGAAAGCCTGCCGATCCAGTCAGTATAAGGAGTCCTTCCAAGCGCAACGAAGTCCCGTACGGAAAATGCAGGAATCCTTACCCTTGAGGTGGTCACTATAGCAACCTTCGAAGCCCTCTGAAGGTCAGTCATACGGCTGGTAGCGAGTCCGTCGTAGGAAATGGAGCCGGAAAGAGGCTTCTGAAGGGAGGCAAGGGTTCTCAGAAAAGTGGACTTGCCCGTGCCGTTTCTGCCAAGAATGGCCACAAGTTTTCCGTCAGGGATGTCCAGAGAAGGGATGGACAGGAGGACTTTACCATCGTAACCTATTGACAGATTTCTGATTTCAATCATATCTGAAAACTACTTTTTGAAAACTATCCAAACGACTACAGGAATGCCAAGAAGGGATGTCAAAGCATTCAGCGGAAGGCAGAAAACCGATGAAACCGCATCACAACAGAGCAGAATCAGGGCTCCTGCAAGAGCAGTTGCCGGAAGCAGGAGACGATGGTCCGAGCGGTGAAGCAGAAAGCGGGTAATGTGGGGGACGGCAAGGCCGATGAAACCGATTGGCCCGCAGAAAGCCGTTACGGTTCCGCACAGAAGGATGGTCGCAAGATAGACCTGAATTTTGACCCGGCGGATATTCATCCCCATTGAAACGGCATATTGCTCACCTGCAAGCATCTGATTCAGAGGTTTGGCACAGGCAAAAGCCATTGCCAGCCCCAGAACGACTGCAACTGTCATCACTCCCAGCCCCTCGGGAGTCACCCCGGAAAGGGAACCCATAGTCCAGAGCACATAGGTTTTCAGGGATTCCGCCCCGCTGAAATACTGCAGAATCTGCACAATGGAATCAGCTGCTGATCCAAGCATCAGTCCGAGAACCAGCAATGCCATAATGTTGCGGAGCCGCCTTCCCGCCCAGGCAACCAGAATCAGGACAGCCGCGGCACCCGTCCAGGCAGCAAGAACAAGCCCTCCGGAAACATAAGGGATACTCGCAGAGAAACCTCCCGGAAGCCCCATAACAAGCAGGGCCACTCCGAGCGAAGCTCCCGAATTGACCCCAAGGACATACGGGCCGGCAAGCGGATTGGCAAACATTGTCTGCATCATCAGACCGCAGACCGACACTGCCGAACCGGCTACCAGGGCAGCAAGAGAGCGCGGAAGACGGATTCCCAGGATGACGGTTTTTACCTCTGGAGGACAGTCCTGACCGGACAGGGCGCGAAGCACGTCACCCAAGGGAATGTCCGAAGACCCCGTCATCAGACAGAAAAAGAAGACCAGGGGAATCAGAATTGCAAGACAAAGGAATATGGGAAGGGTAGATTTTGGCATATTGAACAACTCACAATTTTCGATAGTAGTACAAAGCAGAGGAACCGGAAGACTGCCCGGAAGAAAACCCGAGTGAATCCAGAGCTGGAGAGAGGGAAGGATGCAGAATCCGGACAAGGTCGACAAGCAGGAGATCGGGCCTTGCAGCTGACGATTCCCAGAAGTCATTGCCTCCAAACGGATTAAGTCTTTTGTCATTGGCAAAGACCCTTCCGGAGGACACGCAAGGCACCTGAGCGAAGACCGGGTAATCCGACAGGAATTGCTCCATCGAGGCAACCCCGCTGACATTCAGCCAGCAATCCGCCGAACTTGCCAGGGAGAAGGCTTTCTCCAGGCTGACCGGAACGGAAGTTCCCTCCAGACAATCCCCAAGGACATACTCCCCCGCTGCATCTTCTATCATCCTCGGGAAAAATCCCCTGCCTGACGGGAGGAACCAGCTGTCACCGAAAGGCGAATTCAGCATTACCCGGGGCCGGTTCTTCGGTGATTGGCCTGCAACCACCCTGCATACTGATGAATATTTCCTTTCCACTTCAGAGAATACGCTCTGGGCCGCCTCCCTCATTCCGAGAAGTTCGCCAAGGACTACGACCCACTCGCTGCGGCCAAGGGGGGAAGTTTCGAGATACTCACCTATATATATATAGGGAATACCCAACACTGAGAGTTTCCTTTCAAGGGGACTTTCCGAAGAAATCCCGTAGAGAAGGACTATGTCGGCACGTGAGGAGATCAGGGCCTCGTAGTCGGGGGAATAGTCCGGACCTATTTCCGTCACACTGTCCAGGCGCTCACGGAAAGAATTGCAGAAGGCGAAACGCTTTCCCGAAGCAGCGACGATTCTGTCTGCAGCCCCCAGAAGGTCCAGCAGGGCAATGTGAGAAGTCGAAGTTACAGCAATCCTCCGGGCAGTCCCCTCAAGCACACAACCCCGAAAGCCTTTGGGGGGATTCGCCCCGTTCCTTGCCAGGAAGATTTCCCTGAAGGAAGAGTCCGTCTGCTGCCAGGGAGAGAAAACCCTGATTACCCGGCTGCTGTCATTCCTGTTTCCCACGATTTCGAAGCCCCCGGCACTGGAAGGCTTGTAAAAGACAGTGTCAAAATCATTCTGCACAGGAGAACAGCAGGAACATCCGCTCAGAATGAAAGCCACAAACAGGAGGACAGAAGCAACTAACAGGGATGAATATTTCGTAAATATTCTCACAGGAACAGGGCTTTTACCGGATTGAGTCCCCATGAATCGAATTTGGAGAGGAGTTTTCCGCTGCTATCAAGGACATAGACATCGCCGTTTGTCTTGTAGTCGGATGCCGTCACAAAGACATTCCCGGTGCGTGAGTCGGCGGAAATCTTGTAGGCCTTTTCAAATTTAATCTCCGAGAACACTCCCTTGCCGGAATTCAAAGCCATATTGTGGGCATAAACCGTCCCAGGCAGAGGATTCCAGGATGAATCATAGCCTCCGCAGAGGATGTAAAGGGTATCATCGGCTCCCCGGGCAATTTCGCTGACTCCGGAGTACGAAGTCGAATGCACGCTCCCGTCGGAAAGATTGACCACCTCAAGTTTTGGGGCAATGTCGGCATAATTACCCAGGCTGCTGACATACAGAAGATTACCTTCAGAATTGACAACGACTGTCTGAGGATTCACATTCACCTCAATTGTGGATATTTCCTTGAAAGAAGCAGCATCAACCACGGACAGAGTGTTGTTGTAACCTGGAAGATAGCCTCCGGAATTTGCCACATAGAGTTTTCCGGATGCGTATGCCACTCCCACAGGATTCGGCCCAACGGCAACAGTCCTGACCGAATAGTCCTCCGATGGATCAATCTCCCCCAGCCATCCTTCGTACAGCGTGATGTAAACCTTGGCGTCAGATGATGCGAAATAGTTGGGAGACAATTCATTACCTTCAGAGTCAGTTACCTTGATTTCCTTTTTGACCTTGAAATTGCGGTCACAGACAAAAATCACCTTTGACCCCTGAACTGAGATGTAGATGTCATCCCCAAAGACAAGCATATCCTGCCCCAGATCCCCGAGAGACTTGTTGTTCGCCTTCTTGAAAACATCAGTAAAATCCTGTGTCTCAGAATTGTACATCATCACTGAAGCATTGTTGTCACCCCAGTTTCCATTGTTCAGAACCACAAGGTTTTCCAAAGAAGCATCCGAGTCATTTTCAACCCGGGCCTTTTCACAACCAGTAAAAAGCAATGCTGTCAACAAAGGCAGAATGCCCAAAAATCTGAAATTCTTCATATTTAAGTTATTATTTGAATGTAAATTTCGTTTCAATACGCCAGTTGAGTCCCGGCATCGGGTAATATCTCACAATTTCATAGTTCTTTCCTCCAAGATTCCTGACCTGGGCACTTAG
>CAMEBJ010000141.1 GCA_945912085.1 uncultured Bacteroidales bacterium
AGATTTCCATCAGCGAGGACGGCCAGAGTCTTGAACTTCCATGGCTTGGAGTATTCAACAGTGTCAGGGGTGCTTTCGAGATGGTATATTCAGGCCCGGTAACCCTTAAGGCAAACTAGGAATCAAATCAGGATTATGAACAGAAATATTTACATATTCGCTTTGTCCATTCCTCTTCTTCTGCTATCCTGCACCAGGGAGGACAATCTCAATGCTCCGGTTCCCGACCCTTCCATTCAGCAGGAGGACTGCGTACCGGGCATCACAAACATTCAGGTGACGGAGGAAATGGCCGACCTGCTTCTCTCCTGCCGCGACCAGAACGGTGATATCGTTCTTACCAAGGCATTTCCTGAGGGACTCGGCATTGAGGGAATCGCTTCCATCAGGCCGGGTTTCCACATCGGTGGCCCCTATGAGCACCAACAGAGGGAATTCGGTCTGCATCAGTGGTTTGAGGTGACTTTTGACGCCGGTCTTCCTGTCACAAAGGCCAATGACGAGTTCTCTTCCATTCCTTGGGTGAAACTTGCCGAGCCGTCTTACAAGATGAAGGAAATGTCGGTGAGTATGAACGATCCTGAATATTCAAAACAGTGGCATTACTGGAATGACAGCCGCTTCAATTTCCGTGAGGGAATCGACATAGGTCTCCAGAATGCCTGGGATGAATATGGCGTTTTCGGCTCTGATGATGTGATTGTCGCAATTATCGACAGCGGGGTCCAGTGCGACCACAATGACCTCAAGGCAAACATCTGGGTGAATGAGGGAGAGATTCCAGGTGACGGCAAGGACAATGACGGCAATGGTTACGTGGATGACGTCAACGGATTCAACTTCATTGCCGAAGAAGGTGCCATCTACCCTGTTGACCACGGAACCCACGTTGCGGGAACAGTTGCCGCAGTCAACAACAACGGTCTTGGAGTCTGCGGAGTGGCAGGAGGGCGTGCACCGGATGTTGCCGGCGTGAAGATGATGTCCATCCAGATTTTCGACCCGAGATACCCCAACAAGGGCTATGATGTCAAGAAAGCCTTCCAGTATGCTGCGGAGAACGGTGCCGTGATTGCCCAGAACAGTTGGGGTTACGATGTGTCTCAGCACGTTACCTCCATTCCAAGCTACACCAAGACAGCCATCGACTATTTTATTTCCAAGGCAGGCATTGGTCCTGATGGAAAGCAGAAAGGTCCTATGAAGGGCGGACTTGTGATTTTCGCTGCCGGCAACGACAATGTTACCCTTGCCTATCCTGCCGCCTATCCTCCGGTCATTGCGGTTGCCGCAGTAGGACCTTTCGGGGCAAAGGCTCCATATTCCAATTACGGTGACTGGGTTGACATCTCAGCTCCGGGTGGTGACCAGACCATTCCTGACGGAGGTATATATTCCTCAATCCCGACAAACACCTACACTTTCTTCCAGGGAACTTCGATGGCCTGTCCTCACGTTTCCGGCATAGCAGCTCTCGTGCTTTCAGCTGCAAAGGCTCCCGGTTTCACCTGTGAAGACCTCAAAAAGGCCGTACTCAATGGTGTGGATGATTCTATCTATGAGTACAACACAAAATACCAGGGACAGCTTGGAAACGGTCTTGCAAAGGCTGACCTTGCTCTTTCCACCCTCAATCTCGAGGCACCCCAGCCTGTCAGGGACTATGTCGTGGTTTCGAGGTCCAATTCCCTGGTATTCACCGCATCAGTGCCGGATGATGACAACGGAAAGTCCAAAGCAAGATATTTTAACGTTTATTACAGCAAAGAGCAGTTTGACGCTTCAACGGCAGACAAGGCTATCCGTGTCCAGCTTGACACAAAGAAACTGGAAGATTCAGACGGCTCAAAGAAGAGATTCGTAATCAGGGGGCTGGAATTCGAAACCCAGTACTGGTGCGCGGTAACATCTTCAGACTTTGCACAGAATGAGTCAGCCTTCTCTTATTTCGAAACTTTGACAACAGGTTCCAACACTCCTCCGGAGGTGGAATGTACTCAGACAGAGCATCTGTCTCTAAAGTCCTGGGAAACTGTTGAAGTCAAGTTCAAGGCTTCGGACAAGGATGAACACAATGTTTTCCTAACTCTTGAAAAGTCTCTCCCTTGCCTTTCATTCTCATATGATGCAGCAACTTCAACGGGCATTCTGAAAATCAATGCTCCACTGGCATCTGAAGGTGAAAACAGTTGTGTTGTCAAAGTTTCCGATGAATATGGTGCAATCAACAGACTAACCTACACTTTCACCGTACTGCCAAATGAAGCCCCTGTGATTGTCAAGGAAATAGAGTCTTTTGGAATCAATGTCGGAGGTACGTATAAACTTAACATCGGGAACTATATAACCGATGCGGACAATGAACCGCTTTTTGTCACTCCTGCGGTTTCAGACGGGAAGATCCTTCAGGTTTCCTATGATGATGGTGTGCTCACGTTCACAGGCCGTGCTTCCGGAGTTACAAAGGTTCGCCTGTCTGTTTCAGACGCAAAGGGAATAAGTGTAGTCCTTGAATTTGAAGTGCTTGTCACGGAAGACTCCAGTCCTGTGACTACTTATCCGAATCCTGTAACGGAATATCTTTACGTCAGGGTTCAGACGGATGGTACATATTCGGTAAGAATCTACTCTGCTTCCGGAGCCGCTGTCTATGCAGTGGATGAGACGATGATTACCACCGATTCTCCGCTGAAAATTGATCTGGGAGATGTGGCTCCCGGTATTTACACCCTGGTTGTTTCGACATCGCAGGTCAGCTACAGGAGAACAATCACAAAATATTAGCGGAATATGAACTACAAAAAGATAATTCTTGCGGCTCTGTTGCCCCTTTCTTTTTCAACCGTTTCTCTGGCCCAGAAGGTTTCGTCCCAGGCTGGAATGCCTTTCCTTTCAATCAATCCGGATGCCGTTTCCTCCGGTATGGGAGGGACTTTCCAGGGAGGAGCCTATTCCCATTTCGGCGCTCCTGCGCAGGCTGCTCTGATTGAAGGTACATTCACGGCAGCCGTCTCCTATGGCTACTTCCAGCCGACGGTGACAAAGTCCCACAACGTTTCAGCCTCTGCGGTCTATAAGATTGATTCAAGGTTTTCCGTTACGGCAGGTTTCCTTGAGAACATCGGAAAAAGATATGAGGTGACGAGTGAGTCGGGCTATGTCCTTGGGACATATCTTCCTTCGGACATGAAAGTGGGAGCGGGTTTCTGCTGGAGGATTCTTGAGAACCTTTCTGCCGGAATCACAGCGAATTATGTCCAGAGCAATCCTTTCCCGAACATTGACGGGGTAAAGATTGTGCAAAGGTCTTTCTTTTCTGACATCCAGGTGCGATATGCTCCTTTTCCCGGTCTTTCGATTTCCGTTGCGGCGACCAATCTGGGAGTTCCCGTAAAGTCCGTTTCCGGCAAACATTACCTTCTCCCGATGCAGGCAAGGGTTTCTGCCGACGGTTACGGCCAGTTCGACAGACATTCAGTCAGGGCAACCCTCGATGCCGGGGTATATTTCAAACCAACAGCCTTCAATGCAGGACTGGGTGTTGAATATTCCTACGACAAACATTATTTCGTCCGTGCCGGTGCTCATTACTGCGGCGATGGTGTCGGTATCCCTCCGTTCTTCTCGCTGGGAATAGGAATCAAGTTTGTGGGCCTGAACTTCGACGCAGCCTGGAACTATGCTTCAGGTCCGATGAAAAACAACTTCGCCTTCGGTGTAGGTTATACCTTTTAATATGTTAAATATTCAATATTTAGAAATATGAATGCTTTTCAAACTTTCCTCACCGTTTTTGCCTCCGTTGCAGCAATTTCTGCCTGCAGCCATATTCAGGGCTCGGAGAATCCAGTAGGGGGCGCGGAAAAAGAACCGGTTGTGAGCATAAAATCCTTTAGTCTGGATGGCAATGAACTTAATATGGTCATTCACTCGGAGAATGCCATTGCTACTACATATCTTGTACATACAGAATCTTATGATGTAAAGGAGGCCTTTGATGACGGCATTGAAATAGAGGCAAATACCGATGTGGAGATTAAGTGCTCTCTGGATTGGGAAAAGTCCTATACCGTTTACGTCGTTGCTTCTTCATTGAAAGGGGAATATGTGTCCGAAACCAGAACCGTCTCGCTTACTTCGGAGAGTTTCCGTGACCTTGGAAAGCCTGCAAATACCTACATCATTTCGTCTGCAGGTTACTATGGCTTCAAACCTCTCAAGATTGATGGAAGTTTGATTAATGTGGAAAGTGTTGACTGGCTCTGGGCCACCTCTGATGAACCGTTTGCAAAAGAGCAGAACATCATCCACGATGTGCAGCTTGTTGACGGAGTTGTCACTTTCAGAACCTACGGAAATGAGGGTAGTGCTGTCATTGTCGGTTTCGATGCAATGGGTGAGGTTG
>CAMEBJ010000142.1 GCA_945912085.1 uncultured Bacteroidales bacterium
AGGAAAATGGAGGAAAGGATCTGCCTGCGGGACCAATATCTCTGAGGGAGCATTACTGTGCGGACAAGTCGAGCGTAGCCAATATTCTTGTGCTGACAGAGAACGGGGCAATTGACGTAAGCGGGAAGGACTTCACGGTGGATCCTGTCGGTTCTATCGAGAATGTCTTCGACGGTGGTACATATCCCGCAGGAATGAATTATGTCAGTGAAGCTATGATGATGACCAGGGTTGACCTTGTCACAGATCCTCAGGGACACGTTTACACGAGAATAAGGAACACCAACCAGCTTTTCCATTCCGGCAAGTTCCTCTCTCAGAGGCTTTCATACGAAGGAGAGGAGGTTTCAGGAGCGCATCTGTTCATGCATCCGCACAGCACAAACCCGAATTCCTGCGCCGTATATGACGAAAATGCCAAAAGGCTCTTCTTTGTCCTTGACACGGGAGCAGCAGTCGAGGCCGGCCTGATGGAGGGTGATGCCGCTGCGGGACACAGCTTCCCGATCAAGGATTCCACCACTCCGACCTCAGAGGACGGCTCTGCGAGTATGTATGTCAGGCCTTCGGATATGAGTGCAGTTGACAAGGTGTTCTATGTGGGATATTCCGTGGATGCCCTCGAGACCACGAGGTACAACTCCACAATAATATTCTTCAAGCGTGACGGAAGATATTTCCTTGAGGAACTGTGGATTTCAAGGACATTCTACGGCCGCGGCCAGATTGAATTCAATGTCACGAAATCCAGAATCGAGGAAATCAAGGGACTGCCGGACGATCCGTCAGCTCTTTACCTTTCCCCTTACATTTACCTCATAAACACCAAATTTTCCGAGACCCTGAATCCTTATATGATGATTGCGGTCGGGAATCAGATTTATGTATATAACATCAGCAACAGAACCAATCCGGTGTATTCATATTTCAGCGAGCCCCTTCGTTCCAAGGTGGTTACCGTGGACGGGGAGGACTGGTACGGAAGATGGTGGCTGGCCGTCGGACTTGAGGACGGCAGTGTGATAGTAATCAACACCAGGACTCCGGGATTTTCCGCCAACAGGGTGGTTCTGTACGATTCAAAGAAGGAAATGTACAATGCCACCACCAAGGCCGGGGTTCAGCAGGAGACGGACCGTGAAGCCGTTACATTCGGAAAAATCAAGAAGGTCTGGCTCAAGCGTGGAGGCAGCGGATGGTCAAATGGTATCTTCTCAGTAGGACAATATTGATGAATATGAAAAAAATAATTTGGAAAATAGCCGTTTTAATCGGCGTGGTGACACTTTTGTCTGTTTCTGTGGCATCTTGCAACCAGAAGGACCCGATCCCGGGAGATTCTGACGATAATGAACAGACCGGAGGGGACAAACCTGGGGAAAATCCAGGGGATGAAGAATACGGAAAACTTACAGGTGACGAGAAGGTGAAGGCTTTCTTTGTCAATCAGATTGCCGACGGCGATTGGAGCTATTCGGATGACAGGACTGTAAAAAGGGAGTCTGTGGAAGAAGTCCGGGATGCCGTCTGGAAACTCTGGAAGAACGCCAATCTCAGTTACCAGGATGAAGAGAAACTTCCGAGCCTGCCTGTTCTGGGCAGTAGCAAGGATGTCTTCAGCTGGGTAATCCCGAAAGCACTTGAGGGAGAATATGTCAACGGCTCCTTCACCGGGAATGATTCGAAGATGACCTTCCACTGGGGCAAGAGCGGAGACAAGCCTGAAGGAGGCTATCCTGTCTTCATCTATCTTCACGGTTCGGGCGGTCCGTCATCCGAGTGGAACACGGGATACTCCCTCTGCAGGAAATGGGGAGGTATGGTCAGCGGAATTTATTTTGATCCACTGATTCCCAACGGAGTCACTGAATCTTCGGGATTCAGCCTTTACCGCTGGTGGCAGAAAGGCAAGCAGTACATCTGGAACAGGCTCATCCGTCAGCTGTTCATCTCAACCTACGCCAATCCGGACAGACTCTTCTTCATCGGCATCTCCGAAGGGGCGTACGGCAGCGCACGTCTTTCCACATTCTATGCCGATTATCTTGCCGGAATCGGGCCGATTGCCGGAGGAGAACCTCTCAACACGGCCCCTGTCGAGAACAGTGCGAACATTGCATATTTCCTCCGTACCGGATCGGAAGACTACGGATACGGCCGGAGTACCATCACGAAATACACCGGAGAGGCTCTTGACGCCCTCTCTGCAGCACATCCCGGATATTACGACCATTGGGTATATGTAGAGCCGGGAGCATCCCATCAGTCGGTTGACTATGACCAGGCCGTGCCTTGGCTGAAGGACAAGGTCAGAAAGCCGTATCCGAAATATGTGAACTGGGAAAGACTTGACCAGGACGGAATCTATCGCGAGGGCTTCTACAACCTCTTCATTCCTGACGGGGGGAAACCTTCCGACAGGAGGCAGTACGAGATGACCATCAGCGGGAATGTCGTTGACATAAAGGTCGGGACAGTCAGGCTCGAGGGTTGCGAGTGGGATGAGAAATATGGCAACTGCGTGAAGTACAACCGTTACTGGCAGCAGACTTCCGGCGGAAAAATCCGCATCTACCTCTGCGACGAACTCGTGGACCTCGACCAGGCGGTTGTGGTGAAGGTCAATGGTAAAGAGGTCTTCAACGGGAAATTGGAGCGCAAGTACGAGACCGTTGTCAACAGCTGCGCAATCTATTTCGACCCGTCCAGGCTCTACACTTCCAGCGTTGAGGTTGAATATTAAAAAACGGAATATTTATGACTTTGTTTTCAATGACAAAGGCAGGAGCACTCGTTCTTTCAATGGCTTTGGCTTGCAGTTCCTACGCAGGTGCCGCCACAAGAAAGGCGGGTGCTTCCGCTGCTGATTCGGCTGTTCTGTCAGCCCATTTCCAGAAAGTCCTGAAAGGGGACGGTGTTTGTTTCAAAGGCGGGTCCAATCTGAAGAAAGAGGACGTTCAGAAGGCCAGGACCCTGGTTTGGGATGCCTGGAGGCAGGCCAACTCGACTCTCGAGGAGCTGCGTCTGCCCGGAATGCCTCCTCTCGGACCGGAAAAGTGTCTTGGCTACTGGACCATTCCGGAGAATCTTGAGCCTCACGCCATTCTCTACTATCTCTGGGGAACCTGCGGAGAGCGCCCTTCAGAAGGTTACCCTTCCTATATGTATCTCCACGGTTCAGGGAATCCGGATGGCGAGTTCAGCAATGGATTGCAGATCTGCCTGAACATTGGAGGTCCGGCCGCGTTCTTTATCCCGAGAATCCCCAATGCGAACTCCGAGAACGGGGTCAGCCTTTACCGCTGGTGGCAGAAAGGCAAGCAGTATGTCTGGGAGAGATTCTTCCGGCAGGCTTTCCTCAATCCTGACCTGGACCCACTGAAACTCTACTTCATCGGAATCTCGGAAGGAGCCTACGGGAGCCAGCGCCTGGCATCTTTCTACGCCGACTACCTTGCAGGAGCCGGTCCCATTGCAGGAGGCGAACCTCTGAAGAATGCCCCCGCGGAGAACTGCGCCAACATTGCATTCTCCTTCCGTACCGGAAACGATGATCTGGGCTTCTACAGGAACATCCTCACAGGCTACACCAAGGAGGCTTTCGACTCCCTTGCCCTGGCCCATCCCGGTCTCTACAATCACAACATTGAGATTCCCGAGGGGGCGGACCACCACTCCATCGGCTACTACAAGACCGTTCCGTGGCTCAAGGATTTCAGTAGAAATCCGTACCCGACCTTCGTGGACTGGGAGGACTTCGAGATGGACGGCATTCACCGTGACGGTTTCTACAATATATATATACCTGAAAGGACGTACGACGGAAGGAGAAGATATGAGATGAATATTGAAGGGAACGATATTTCCTTGAAGGTGAGCGACGTGGCTTACGAAGTCGTGCAGACCGACCCGATGTGGGGCATCCAGATGAAGTTCCGCAAGTCCTATTCCGAGTCCCGGGACGGAAAGGTTGTCATCTATCTTTCAGACGAGCTTGTGGATTTGGACAAGCCTGTGACCCTTACCGTAAATGGAAAGAAGGCGTACAAGGGTATGGTGAAACGGAATATGGGAAATATCGTGAACAGTTGCTCGCTGTTTTACGACCCTTGCCGCCTGTACACTGCCAGCATTGAAGTGAATATTGCTGAACTTTAATGATTTGTGTTTGTTTTTAAGAAATTTTTTGTATATTTGCAGCCCCAAAAATGGGGTATAGAAAACATAAATTAAAGATTTACAATCATTTATGCCTACAATTCAACAGTTAGTTCGCAAAGGACGCGAGGTAATCGAAGAGAAGAGTAAGTCTCGCGCCTTGGATGCTTGTCCTCAGAGAAGGGGCGTATGCGTGCGTGTGTACACAACCACACCTAAGAAACCTAACTCAGCAATGCGTAAGG
>CAMEBJ010000143.1 GCA_945912085.1 uncultured Bacteroidales bacterium
TACGAAAAAGCAGGTGTAAACCTGGAGGCTGGCTACGAAGTAGTCCGCAGAATCAAATCCCACGTGGCTTCCACCTCCCGTCCCGGTGTTATGGGAAATATCGGATCTTTTGGCGGGATGTTCGATCTCTCGGCTCTGAATGTCAAGGAACCTGTGCTGGTCAGCGGCACTGACGGAGTCGGAACAAAACTCAAACTCGCTTTTGCAATGGACAAGCACGACACCATCGGCATCGATGCCGTGGCAATGTGTGTGAACGATGTGCTTGCTCAGGGGGCGGAACCTCTCATTTTCCTTGATTATGTAGCTGTAGGGCACAACGAGCCGGCAAAAATCGAGGCAATCGTAGCAGGTGTTGCAGAGGGATGCCGTCAGGCAGGATGCGCACTGGTGGGCGGTGAGACTGCGGAGATGCCTGGGATGTACAGTGACGGCGAGTATGACATCGCGGGTTACACGACAGGAGTTGTCGAGAAGTCACGCCTGATTGACGGGACCAAGGTGAAAGCCGGGGATGTCCTTGTCGGGATTGCTTCTTCAGGTGTCCATTCCAACGGTTTCAGCCTTGTGCGCAAGGTCTTCTCTGACAATGCTCTGGACCTTTTCAAAGTCTATCCTGAGCTCGATGCCGAGAAAACCCTTGGCGAGGTTGCACTCACTCCGACACGCATCTATGTGAAACAGGTCCTGGATGTCATCCGCAATTGCGATGTGCACGGAGTTGCCCACATCACCGGAGGCGGCTTTGACGAGAACATTCCGCGCATCCTGCGTGAAGGACAGGGAATTGAAATCGAAGAGGGCTCCTGGGCGATTCTTCCGATTTTCCGTTTCCTTGAGAAATACGGCAGGATTGCACACAGGGAGATGTTCAACATTTTCAATATGGGAATCGGAATGGTGCTCGCCCTCGATGCTTCAGAGGCTGACAAGGCAATTGAGATTCTGAAATCCCACGGTGAGAAGGCTTCTGTCATCGGCCGCGTTACCGCAACCGAAGGAGTCGTCATCAAATAGTCTGTACTGTCACCAAAATATTAAATATTCCGAAAAATGAGAGCATTATTCAGCGTAAGCGATAAGACTGGCGTGGTAGAATTCGCCAGGGAACTGGAGTCACTCGGATGGGAAATCATTGCCACCGGAGGCACAATGAAACTCCTGCAGGATGCGGGGCTCAAAATCATCAACATCAGTGAAATCACGGGCTTTCCGGAAATCTGCGACGGCCGTGTGAAGACCCTTCATCCGAAAGTTCACGGAGCACTTCTGGGACGCAGGGACCTCGAAAGCCACCGTGCCCAGCTCAGGGAGAACGGAATCGAGTACATCGACCTTGTCTGCGTGAATCTCTATCCTTTCAGGGAGACCATCGCAAAGCCTGACGTGACAATGGAGGATGCCATCGAGCATATCGACATCGGAGGGCCTTCGATGCTCCGCAGCGCGGCGAAGAACTGGGCGGATGTGACAGTGGTCTGCAATCCTGCCAACTATTCTCTCATCATTGACGAAATCAGGGAGCATGGGAACACCACCAGGGAAACCCGTCTGAAACTCTCTGCCGAGGCCTACACCCACACTGCCGAGTACGATATGATGATTGCAACCTATATGCGTGCACAGGCAGGTCTGAACGAGAAACTCTTCCTCGAATATGACCTCAGGCAGAGCCTGCGTTACGGCGAGAACCCTCACCAGAGCGCGAAATTCTACGCATCGGCACAGAAAGTTCCATATTCCCTTGCCACTGCAGAGCAACTTCACGGAAAGGAGTTGTCATACAACAACATCCAGGATGCAAATGCCGCCCTGAACATTGTACGTGAGTTCAAGGAGCCTTTCTGCGTAGGCCTGAAGCATATGAACCCTTGTGGGGCTGCGACCGGGAAAGACGTGGTTGAGGCCTGGACCAAGGCTTACGAGTCTGACAAGGTGAGCATCTTCGGAGGTATCGTAGCTGTGAACCGCGAACTCACCCGCGAGGCTGCAGAGTTGATGAAGCCGATTTTCCTTGAAATCATTATGGCTCCGTCATTCTCCGAGGGCGCGCTGGAGGTTCTCACGGCCAAGAAGAATCTCCGCCTTCTCAAAGTGGATATGGAAACTGAGGCAGGGGAGCAGATGCAGTACGTCAGCGTCAACGGCGGTCTTCTCGTCCAGAAGCAGGACATTGAGACAAAAACGGTTACTTCGGATATGTGCGTGACTGCCGCCAAACCTTCAGAGAAGCAGGTGGAGGATATGAATTTCGGATGGAGAATAGTGAAACACGTCAAGTCAAACGCAATCGTGGTTGTCGGTGACGGTCACACCTTCGGGGTGGGTGCAGGTCAGATGAACCGTGTCGGCTCTGCGCGCATTGCCCTTGAGCAGGCTAAGGAAGCCCTTGCTGCAGAAGGAAAGGACATCCTCTCAGCCGGTCTCACCCTGGCTTCCGACGGATTCTTCCCGTTCGATGACTCAGTGGAGCTTGCTGCCCAGTACGGCATCAAGGCCATCGTCCAGCCGGGCGGAAGCGTACGCGACGAGGATTCCATCAAAAAGGCCGATGAGTGCGGCATAACGATGCTCTTCACCGGAATGAGACATTTCAAACACTAAGAGAGACTCCTGAGTTTCATCGTGAAGGAACTATGACCTTCAAGGCTGCGGGCCGGATGCTGATGTCCAGTGTCCGGCCTGTTTCGAACCAGTCCCCGTCGAAATGGGCGACTCCGGGAGATTCCCTCTCGATGATTATGTGCTTTCCCTTGTAGCAATGCACTCTGTGGCTTGTGTCACAATGCCCTGTCATAAGCCTTGTTGCCAAATCCGGCAGCTCAATGCTGTGGAACATATCCAGGACAGTGACGTCAAGGATTCCGTCGTGACAACTCGCGTGTGGAGTCACCTTCGCATTGTTCCCCCACTGATTTGAATTTCCGACAGTTACAAGCACTGCCTTCTGCTCCCATTGCTTCCCGTCGATTGAAATCGAAAAAGTTTGGGGCTTGAAATCGTGCCACAACTGCAGGGACTGTTCTATGTATGTCATCAGCCCTCTTTTCCCGGCCTCGGCGAATTTCTTGCTTACATCTGCGTCAAATCCGACTCCGCACACGGAGAAAAACGCCTTCCCGTTGATGAATCCTGCATCCAGAGGCTTTACAATGCCGTTGTTGATTGTTTCCAGGGCTTTGGAAATATGATGACTGATGCCCAGGCATCGCGCCAGCCCGTCTCCGCTGCCACAGGGAAGTATTCCGAGAATCTTGTCCGTACCGAGCAGCCCCCTTGCCACCTCATTGACAGTCCCGTCTCCACCGACCGCCACGACAATCTCCTGAGTGGCAGTCCGTGCGAGTTCCTCTGCCTGCCCGGCATATTCCGTAACCACATAACTGTGTTGCGTGCCTTCAAGCGCTGCAATTATTTTCCCCTTGCGCCCCTTGCCTGAAATGGGATTTATGATAAAAAGTGCTTTCATTGTGGTCCACTTTTCTTGTAATGACATAGATGGATGGCAGGATAGTAAATTGTATTATTTGAGAATGGCTGCCATCAGTTCGAGTGAAGGTTTCTCCCCGGTGAAAAGGTCATAGCCTGCATAGGCCTGGTAGAGCAGCCAGGACTGGCCGTGAACGTAGGTGCATCCGGGAATGCCTTCCAGAATGTCTTTCAGGACAGGGTCGCGGTAATTGGCCTCGATGAGAATCTTCCTGTCACCGCTCCTGAAGCAGTCTTTCAGAAGGTCTTCCTGCCCGGTTGGAACAGGGAGGGTGTAAACCGTGATGTCATTCTCCCTGACGGCTTCGGCGAACCGGCTGACAGGCAGGACCTTGATGCTGTCCCTTCCAAGTGAAGAGGCCAGTTCTTCCGCCTTTTCAACAGTTCTGTTCATCAGGGTTGTCTCCAGTCCCATATCCACTACTGCTGCCGCCGCCGCTTTTCCCGCTCCACCGCAGCCCACGACAAGGGCTTTGCGGAGCCTGCCTCCCAATGCCTTCTGCATCTGTTCGGGAGAAGGTCTGGCGGGAAGTTCTGACAATCCTCCCGGCACGGTCTCCCCAAAGACAGACCTGGCAGCGGACAGAACGGTGAGGACCACTCCGTAATAGTCAGTGTTATATCCCTTTATGCCCTCGTCAGTCTTCAGAAGGAGATTGGTTGCCCCGACCCTTTCGCATTCCCGGCTTCTGATATCGGTCATCCTGTAGGCCTCTCCCTTGAACGGTGCCGTCACATTGATTCCGGCATATTCTTCAAGGAATCTCCTGTACGAATCCTCAAAAACAGCCCCTTCTATCAGATCATAGGCATATTTGCCCCTATAGGCAGCCCTGAAAAGAGCCGGACTTTGCGAATGTGCGATGGGATGGCCTATGAGGCCGAATTTTTTCTCTGACATATTTAC
>CAMEBJ010000144.1 GCA_945912085.1 uncultured Bacteroidales bacterium
TCGGGGCATAAAGATAGATATTTTGTATTGTCTGACAATAATAAATATCTATATTTGCGCAAAATTGAAACAAAGCGAAATAAAATGAAACCATTTTACGGACTGAACGGTCAATTGCCTGCAGAATTGAAGGAAAAACTTTCGAAAATAAAGAGGCTTGCCCTCGATATGGACGGAACCATATATCTTGGAAGCACCCTGTTCCCTTTCACCCTTGACTTTCTTTCTTCAATGAAGGAATCGGGAGTGGGATATTCATTTCTGACAAACAATCCGACCAGGTCCGTAGCCGACTATCTTAAGAAATTGGAAAAGATGGGTATTGTTGCTGACGAGGACAATATGTACACGACATCCCTGGCAGCTATCGACTACATAAAATCCCATTATCCGTCAGCTAAAAGGCTTTTCCTCCTGGGAACGGAAAGTATGGTCTCCCAGTTTGAGAAGGCGGGTTTCGAGTCCTGTGCAGACGATCCGGACGATGTCCCTGATGTGCTCGTGGTTGCGTTTGACCCGACTCTGGTCTATCCGCGTCTATGCCGTGCCTCCTGGTGGGCCTCGCAGGGAATCCCCTACGTCGCCACAAATCCTGACAGGGTCTGCCCGACGGACCAGAGGACGATTCTCGTGGACTGCGGTTCAATCTGCCGCTGCATAGAGTCCGCCTCCGGAAGAAAACCGGACATCACCCTCGGAAAACCGGATCCGAATATGCTTTACGGCATTATGGACAAGTACGGACTGAAGCCCGAAGAGGTTGCGATGGTCGGGGACAGAATTTACACGGACACGGCGACGGCGCACAATGCCGGTGCTTTCGGAGTCCTTGTGCTTTCCGGGGAAACCACTCTCGAGACGGCTTTGAAGGTGGCCGAGGATGCACGCAACAACCCGGCTCCGGAGTTCTTTCCTCCGGACCTGATCGTGCGTGACGTCGAGGAACTCGGGCAACTCATCCTTGCCGCACGCGGCTCTTCCGTCTGCTGACCTTCCTCCTTCCCGGCTGTTTCGCTGTTTTGAGGACAAGTGCAGCCCAACCGCCAGGTTCTCTCCCCGTCATTCTTGGGAATCTTCTTTTAATGAGATCCCCGATCAAGTCGGGGATGACGGGGATGACGGAGATGACGGGTATGTCGAAGATGACGGAGATGACGGGTATGAAGGGAATTCAGAGGTTGTGATGTCATACTGTCAGCGGCGGTAACCGACCGGCAGGACCTTGATGAACTGCTGCACGAAGACGTTCCAGTCGGCAATCATACGTGCGGCAATTGCACTGCCCGTGTTCTTGTGGTGCTCGCTGATGAGTGCTAAGAGTTCATCCCTGTCCTCATTGTCCTCAATGAGGGAGAGTTCCACCATATCCATATTGCAGTAAAAGTCGAAGTCTCCGTCAGGATTCCACACATAGGCAATACCTCCGCTCATCCCGGCTGCAAAATTTCTCCCGGTCTTTCCGAGCACGACGACCCTTCCTCCGGTCATATATTCACAGCAATGGTCTCCTACACCCTCCACCACAGCGCAGGCACCGCTGTTCCTTACGCAGAATCTTTCCCCGACCTGACCGTTGATGAACATCCGGCCTCCGGTTGCGCCGTAGCCTATGGTGTTTCCTGCGATGATGTTGTCCTCAGCGCTGAACACCGCATCCTCGTCCGGCACAACGATGATTTTTCCTCCGGAAAGACCTTTGCCCAGATAGTCGTTTGCATCTCCCTCCAGTTTGAAAGTCAAGCCTTTGCAAAGGAAAGCCCCGAAACTTTGTCCGGCCGATCCCCTGAAAGTGATTGTGATGCAGTCATCCGGGAGCCCTTCCTGGCCGTAGAGCCTTGTGATGTGCCCGCTCAGCATTGCCCCCACGCTCCTGTCCGTGTTCAGAATCTGGACTCCCAGGCTGATTTTCTTTGCGGCGACAATTGCCGGCTCTATCATCGACATCAGCTCCCTGTCTTTGATTCTCCCTATTCCGTGTTCCTGAGGAATACTGAACACTCTCGCATTGTTCCTTGCATTCTCCGGAATATGCAGAACCCGCTCAAGGGAAACCTTGTTGGCTTTTGCCCCTTCGGGATAGCTGCGTTTGTGCAGCAGGTCAGCGCGGCCGATCACTTCCTGGAGACTTGTGTAGCCCATGGCGGCAAGATATTCTCTCAGTTCAGCTGCGATGAACCTGAAATAACTGACAAGATGTCCTGGCTTTCCTGCAAAACGTTTTCTCAATTCGGGATTCTGGGTGGCGATTCCGGCATTGCAGGTGTTGGTGTTGCACTTTCGGCACATAACGCATCCGAGAGCTATCATAGAGGCTGTGCCGAATCCGTACTCCTCGGCTCCGAGAAGTGCCATAAAAAGCACGTCCCTGGCTGTTTTCAGACCTCCGTCAAGCTGCAGCCTTACCTTGTCCCTGAGATTGTTTACCACAAGCGTCTGCTGAACCTGTGCCAATCCTGTCTCTGCAGGGCTTCCCGCGTGTTTGACTGAACTTGCCGGGCTTGCACCGGTTCCTCCGTCACCTCCGCTGATGAGTATTACGTCAGCCTTGGCTTTCGTGACTCCTGCCGCGATTGTGCCCACACCCGCTTCCGAGACGAGTTTTACGCTTATTCTGGCTTCACTGTTCACGTTCTTCAGGTCAAAGATCAGTTGTGCAAGGTCCTCAATGGAATAGATGTCGTGATGCGGCGGAGGAGAAATCAGGGTGATTCCCGGGATGGAGCGTCTTGTCTTTGCAATCAGTTCATCCACTTTGAAGCCCGGAAGCTGACCGCCCTCACCCGGCTTGGCACCCTGGGCTACTTTGATCTGTATTTCTTCAGCATTCACGAGGTACCAGGTGTCAACTCCGAAACGGCCTGATGCCACCTGTTTCACTGCACTCGCCCTTGAACTGCCGTCAGGCAGGGGAGTGTTCCTGGAAGCGTCCTCTCCGCCTTCTCCCGTGTTGCTCTTTCCACCGAAACTGTTCATCGCCAAGGCAATGGTCTCGTGGGCTTCCTTGCTGATAGCCCCGAATGAAATCGCCTCGGTGACAAACCTTTTCATAATTTCTTCCTCACTCTCGACCAGACTGATGTCAACAGGGTCTCTGTCGCTTTCAATCTCCATCAGATCGCGAAGATAGATCGGGTTTTCCCTGTTCTGTGCCTCGGTGCTGAACTCCTTGTATTTTTCATAGTCAGTGTCTCTGACTGCCTTCTGGAGAGACTTTATGACCGAAGGCTTCCAGGCGTGGAACTCTCCGTTCTGTCTGTAGGCGTATGCGCCGAAGTCCTCCAGCTCTCCCAGAGCGTCCCCGTTGTCCTGAGTGCTGAAAGCCGCTTTGTGGGCCTCCACAACGTCACCGGCAATGTCCTCGATTGTTATTCCTTCAATCTGGGAAATGCCTCCTCCCATATATTTGTCGAGCACTGAGGAACTTACTCCCAGGCTCTCGAACAATGTGGCTCCCCTGTAGCTCCTGATTGTGGATATGCCCATCTTTGAAAGAATCTTCAGCATTCCCTTGTTGATGGACTTGATGTAATGTTCCTCGGCAGCAGGGTAGTCAAGCTGAATCTTGTTCTCCTTGACAAGTTTGTCCAGAATTGAGAAAGTCAGGTAGGGGTTTACGGCACTTGCTCCATATCCCACGAGAAGGGCAACGTGCATCACCTCGCATACCTCGGCTGACTCCACGATGATTGCAGTCTGGGCCCTCTTCATACAATGAATCAGGTGATGGTGGACTGCTGCGGTTGCCAGCAGGGAAGGAATGGGAGCGTGAACCTCATCCACATTCCTGTCGCTGACAATGATGTAGTTGTACCCGGCATCGACTGCCTTGGCGGCATCCCTGCAGAGTTTTGAGATGGCAGTCTCCATTGCTTCCGCCCCGCCTTCGGCCTCGAAAAGCATCGGCAGGGTGATTGTCCGGAACCCTTTGTAACGCAGGTTCTTCAAGGTCTCCAGCTCGTCATTCGAAAGAATCGGGGAACTGAGTTTCACCACCTTGCACAAATCTGCGGATGGAGTGAGTATGTCCCCCTTGACCGCACCGATGTAACTTGTGAGTGACATTACAGTGCTCTCCCTGATTGAGTCAATCGGAGGGTTGGTCACCTGGGCGAACTTTTGCTTGAAATAGTTGAAGAATCTTTGAGGCTTGTTGGACAGCACGGCAAGGGGAGTGTCGTCCCCCATTGCGTATGAAGGCTCCGCACTGTCGCGGGCCATCGGAATGATAATTCTGTCAATATCTTCCTTGTCGTACCTGAAAGCCTTCAGAAGCCTGTCGAAGTCCGGCATTGAATGGTCTGTCTTTCTTCCGCTGCGTATCTTGTTGAGTACAATCCTGTTGGAATGCAGCCATTCGGAATATGGATGTGCGCCGGACAGCTCATCCTTG
>CAMEBJ010000145.1 GCA_945912085.1 uncultured Bacteroidales bacterium
GTATCACCCGTGGTTGGGACTCTAACTGGTGTGGTGGTAACTATGCGGAGAAGATCGCAGAGGATTACAAGATCCGCAGGTATCTTACGAACCGTCTTGCAAAGGCCAGCCTTTCCAAGATCGTGATTGAAAGAACTCTCAAACTCATCACTGTGACAATCCACGCTGCCCGTCCGGGTGTCATCATCGGCAAAGGCGGTACAGAGGTTGACAAGCTCAAGGAAGAGTTGAAGAAGGTAACCAGCAAGGATGTTCAGATCAACATCTTCGAGGTGAAGAAACCTGAGGTTGACGCTCACATCGTGGCTGATTCCATCGCACGTCAGATTGAAGGCCGTGTTTCCTACAGAAGGGCAATCAAGATGGCTGTCGCAACAACTATGAGAGTTGGTGCAGAGGGTATCAAGGTTCAGATCAGCGGTCGTCTCGGCGGAGCCGAAATGGCGAGAAGCGAGATGTTCAAAGAGGGGCGTACTCCTCTCCACACATTCCGTGCTGACATTGACTATGCACTCGCAGAGGCACACACCAAAGTCGGTGTTCTCGGAATCAAGGTTTGGATCTGCAACGGCGAAGTTTACGGCAAGAGGGATCTCTCTCCGAACGCAGGCGTCGCAGCTCAGAGCCAGAACCAGAACCAGAACCGTGGCGGACGCGGTGGTGACCGTCGTCGTGGCGGCCGTGGCGAGCGTCGCGAGCGCAGGGACAACAAGTAATTGTTCTCTGACACACAATAATGCGGGCCATCCTGTCAGGGTGGCCCGTTTTTTTGTACCTCCACCCCGCCCCATTTTGAGGACAAGTTCAGTCCAATCGCTAGCTCCTCTCCCCGGCCGGGAAGACAAAAAGAAACCCCGCCAAGGCATTCAACTTTGGCGGGGTAAATTTATGCGTTGTCTGTCAGAAACGATAGCGTACGCTAAGGGTAGGGATGACTCCTCCCCAGGCTCCTTCGCTGTGGAAGCGAGTGTTCTCGGCAATGAGGACTCCGAACTGAGGGCGGAGGTCAACTGAGAGCTGGAGAGGGAACCAGAATGTGTACTCGAGTCCGACCTGTCCCACTACATCGATGTTCAGGGCATATCCTTTGCTGAAACCTGTTCCCAATGCAACTCCCGGACCGGCATATATGCCCCATTCTCCGCGTGTAGTCCACGCAGGCTGTGCAATCATAAAGTTGTAGACGGCTGAAGCCTGGAGAGCACCGAATCCGAAAGCTCCGAGATTGGCCTCTATGAAATTCTCTCCGTTGAGAGTGTGCTGATAGGAGGCCTCGGTTCCGTAGCCGAGTCTCAGACCAATTGCCCTTGGCTGAGCTGAAGCCGCAAATACAAGTCCCATAAGGAGGGCTGTTGCAATGATGATTTTTTTCATAGTTTTCAAAAATTAGTTAATCTTATTCTGTTTTCACGTTTGCAAAAGTAGTAATAATATTCATAAAAAAAACCGGGAGATGCAAATAATAGCGTCTCCCGGTTAAATATTTCGTAAATCAACCTGTTACCTCTGGCCCAGTTGTGCATCAAGATAGAAGAGTCCCTGGTCTCCCGCTTTCTTGATCTTCTCCATAATGCCTTCTGCAGTGGCTTCCTCCTCGACCTGCTCCCTGACGAATCCCCAGAGGAAATCCTGTGTTGCCTTGTCCTTTTCGGCGGCTGCAACGTCAACAAGCTTGTCAATGAGTTCTGAGACATGGCATTCGTGCCTGTAAACGTGCTCGAACACCTCAAGTACGGTACCCCAGGCATCAGGGACAACGTCAATCATGCTCACTTTTGCGGTGCCGCCGCGTTTGATGAGGTAGTGTGCCATTGCAATGGCGTGCTCTTTTTCCTCGTCGGACTGTTTCTCCATCCAGTGTGCGAATCCGTCCCAACCCTCTTTCTTGAGTGCAAATGCCATCTGGAGGTAAAGATTTGAAGACCAAAGCTCAGCGGTAATCTGATCGTTGAATGCTTTCTGAAGTTTTTCTGAAATCATAATATTATATTTTTAAAAGTTCCATTTTGTCAGCGGATCACTGTTGCTGCAATGAATGTGCCAAGGCATACTCGACAATCTTACTTTCAGGTACGAAAGGACCGTTCCAATCCAGACCCATTGCTTCGATGGAAGCGGCGATGAGGGAGTCTTCACCTTCAATGGCGGAAGATGTCGGAATCCCGGCAAAATATTTACCTGCATCCGTCAGGACTTTCAGCGGTACCATCCCGATGATTTCCGTGCCGGTCACCTCAAATCCCCTCCTGCGGGCTTCTTCCCTCACTGTCTCGAATGCCTTGTGCAGAGGTGTCGCATTGATGTCAGTTATGTTCATCGAGACTTGTGCGAAACCGTATTCCTCAATGTACCAGCCGATTGCCTTGCAACCTTTCAGCCTGCCCGGAATCATGACGGCCTTCCCGTTGCCGTCCCTCAGCCCGTTGCCGTCCCTCAGCACCTTGCCGTTCTCAACAACCTGGCGCCCTTTCTCCCTCACTGCGCAGGCAATGTCCTGTGCAATATCCACCGAGCCGCTGTTCAGATTGAAATTCACGGCTATCAGATATTCCCTTGCGCCAACATTGGACGCCCCGCTTCTTGCTGCCTCCTCTGTAAATATGTCAGGACCGAAATCCGGCCTTCTGTCAGGGTCTGCCAATTTGGCGCCCAATCCTTCATATTCCCCGCTCCGGCAGACTGCCAGATTCCTCCGCCCTGGTCTGAAAGCAGCCTCTTCGTAGCAGTAACAGGGAATGCCGAGTTCCCGGTACATCCTTTCCGCCGTCCTTCGTGCCATCTGCACGCACTGCTCCATACTCACGCCCCTGACAGGCACGAAAGGCAGCACGTCCACGGCTCCCGACCTTGGGTGAGTCCCCTTGTGGAGCCGCATATCAATTAGGCTGCAAGCCACCCTGGCCGCCCTGAAAGCTGCCTGCTCAACCGCCTCAGGGCTCCCGGCAAAGGTAATCACCGTCCTGTTCGCCCCCTCTCCCGGGTCAACGTTCAGAACCTTCACGAACCCCTCGCCCTCTTCGATGGCCGCAACAATCTTTCTGATTGTCTCCATATTCCGTCCTTCGCTGAAATTCGGGACGCACTCGATGATTTTTTCCATATATTAGATATTCCTTATATTCCAAAAAAAATTCCAGATTAATGTCTCATATTTCCGAAAATATTTAAATTCAAATATATCCATATTCTTTAAAGAATGCTTAAATTTGACGGAATTTTTCGAGATATGGATCCGACGGGAGGGCTTGTTCCCTTGTACATATTCCTTCTCTGCATCGTCGCCAGTTTCATTCAGACGACGACAGGGTTCGGTTTCGGCGTCTTCATAATGACGATGCTGCCCTTCCTGATGCCCTCCTACGGCGAGGCAACCGCACTTTCGGGGCTTCTGGCAATCACGACCGTTGTCATCGTCGTGGCGAAAAATTACCGCCTCATCATCTGGAAACACCTTCTGCCCATCCTGATTACATTCATCCTTGTTTCGGCGTTCGCCGTTTTCATCCTTGCGCGGACGGAAGAGACTGTCCTCAAGCGCATTCTCGGGGTGGTGCTCATACTCACGAGCCTCTATTTCATATTTTTCAGTGACAGAATCCATCTCCGCCCGACCATCCCGGTTCAGGTCGGCATAGGCTCAGTCAGCGGTCTGATGGGCGGTTTCTTTGCGATGCAGGGGCCCCCGGCAGTGCTTTATTTCATCTCGGTAGAGAAGGACAAGGACCGCTATATGGCTCTTGCTTCCGCATATTTCCTGATTGGCAACACGATGATGACATTTGCAAGGGCCGCAAACGGCTTCGTGACCAGGACAGTTGCGACTGACTATCTCTACGGTCTCGGGGGAGTGGTGATTGGAACGCTGCTCGGCTCGATGGTCTTCAGGTACATTCCTCAGAAGGTCCTCAGGTACATTGTCTACTCCTACATAGGAATCAGCGGAATCATTGTCCTTGTCACGGCGTGATTGCAGACATTTCCACAGTGGCTTTCCCTCTCGTGTTCTTCAGGAAAAATTTCTATATTTGCACGCGCAATTTTGAGCCACGATGAGACTTACGACAAAAATCGAGTATAAAACAAGGTGGGGCGAGGAACTCGTCCTGTGTTCCGCAGGCAAAAGATATCCGATGAAATATGTACCGGACGGAATCTGGGAGGCGGACATAGAGAATTTCAGTGAAAAGGCCTGCTATCATTATGAGGTGTATGAAAACGGCTTTATGACCCGTCGCGAATGGGGAAGTCACAAGCCTGTGAAGAATTCTCCGGAAGAGATGCGGGGGATTGCGGATTCCTGGCTGGAAGTCCCTGAGAATCTGCCGTTCAAGTCTTTTGTTTTTGCTGACGGTAAAACGTGGAGTTACACGTACTTGGAAAAGGTATGC
>CAMEBJ010000146.1 GCA_945912085.1 uncultured Bacteroidales bacterium
TACAGCCTCAACTCCGGTTCCCTCCTCTGAAGCCTCTGCTTCAGAAGTTTCAGCATCTGCTTCAAGAGCCTGTGCGGCTTCTGCAGCTGCCTGACGGATTCCGGCGAAATATGGTTCATAATACTTGACCCAGGTGTTGATTGTCACATCAAGGGCCTGTGAAGTAATGGTAGCTCCGCTGACTGCGTCCACTCCGTCCTCTGCGCCTTTGGCTCCACCTTTCACGACAGAGAATTTTTTCGCGCCATCAGAGAATACTTTGCCTTTGAACTGGCTGTAGAAAGGTTCTTCTGCGATTTTTGCTCCAAGACCCGGGGTCTCTCCCTTGTGGTCGAAGATCGCTCCGAGAATCTCCTTTCCGTCCTCCCTGACTGCGATGTAGCCCCAGATCGGACCCCAGAGACCTGCTCCGTAGCAAGGGATGACAGTCACCTTCTGAGAGTCGATGTCAAAGATATAGACCGGAAGCCTGAGATTTTCCAGCAGGGAAGAATCTCCTTTTTCAATCTGTTTGAAGATGTCGTTCTGCTTCTTGAGGTCAGAGGTAGTGGCTACCTGAATGTCCTTGATGTTGTCGCGGCCGGTGTTCATCTGACCAGCGACCTTGCCGTTTCCGTCAACAAAGAAAGCGGACTCGATCTTCTGTGCGTAAAGTGCCATCACATCGGTGTCTTCTGTCACTGCAACGCTCTGGCTTGAGGCTGTAGCCGCCATGAGAACCTTGGTGATGGTCTCTTTCTTCACGTTCTCGTTCTGGAATGGTTTGAGGGAGCTGGCTGCAAACGCAAGAACCGCCGCCACCACCATTACCAGGACAGTGGAGTATATTACAGTATATGTATTTCCGTTAGTGTTCATACCTTTAATATATTAAGCGATTTTTACTTTCTTAGCCCTTCTCCTGATTGAAGAGGAAATCACATAGTGGTCAATCAGAGGTGCGAATGTGTTCATCAGAAGGATGGCGAGCATCATTCCCTCAGGGTACCCCGGGTTCCACAGACGCACTGTCACTGCAAGAGCACCGACAAGGAAACCGTAGATCCATTTTCCGCACTCTGTCTGCGCAGAGGTTACAGGATCGGTTGCCATAAAGACGGTTCCGAATGCGAAACCTCCCATTACGAGCTGCCAGTATCCCGGAAGGTCGGTTGCACCGCAGAAATAGCCGAGATAGCCGACTGCAAGTCCTCCAAGAACTGATGAGAACATGATTTTCCAGCTTGCCACACCTGTGAAGAGCAGGATGGCGGCTCCGATGAGGATTGCGATTACGGAAGTCTCACCCACGGACCCCGGCACTGTTCCGATGAAAAGGTCCATGAAGCTTGTTCCTGCGTTCTGGAGACCTTCGAGTGTAGGATGTGCAAGAGGAGTGGCTCCGGAAAATCCGTCAACGATGCCGTTTCCGCAGGCATAGGCCTTGCCTTCCGCCATATATCTTGCGACTCCTCCCGTCCAGACTGTGTCACCGGACATCTTGCTCGGGTAGGAGAAGAACAGGAATGCGCGCGCAAGCAGGGCAGGGTTCCAGATGTTCATACCTGTCCCGCCAAAGATTTCCTTTCCGATGATGACTGCGAACGCAACTGCGATGGCAAGCATCCACAGAGGAACGTCCACAGGGACAATCAGAGGAATGATCATACCTGAAACGAGGTAGCCCTCACTGATTTCGTGACCCTTCAGCTGTGCTGAGACGAACTCGATGCCCAGTCCGACGATGTAGGACACGAGGTAGAGAGGAATCACCTTGACCAGTCCGTACCAGAACATCTGCCAGAAGCCCCAGCCCAGACCGAATGCCGCATCGTGCTGGTATCCCACGTTCCACATTCCGAAAAGCATTGCCGGAACGAGGGCGAGCACTACTATGATAAGGAGTCTTTTCAAATCAACGCTGTCCTTGACGTGTGTTCCGCGTTTTGTGACGGTGTCAGGGACGAAGAGAAATGTCTCGAATCCCTCGAAAGTTGACTGAAGAAATCCGAACTTTCCGCCTTTGGTGAAGTTCGGCTTGATTTTGTCAATATATTTTCTTAATCCGTTCATAACTTTCTTCATTTAAGCCATTTCCTTCAACATCAAGTCAATGCCTTTGCCGAGGATTGACATCCACTCGATCTTGGATGGGCAGACATATTCGCACAGGGCGATGTCCTCTTCCAGCACCTCGTAGATTCCGAGCTGCTCCATCTTGTCGATGTCACCGGCAATGCAGGCTTTCATCAGATGAACCGGGAAGATGTGCATAGGGAGCACTTTCCCGTAAACGTCATTCATCACGAAAGCACGCTCGCCTCCGTGGGTGTTGGTGTCCATGTCGTAGAGCTTCTTCGGAGTGAGCCAGGAGAAATACGCCCTAGATGCGCTGAACAGATGTGTCCTGAAAGGTTTTGCCCATCCGAACATTTCGAACTCATTGCCCTCCCTGATGAGGGTCACCTGGTTGTCGTAGAATCCGAGGAAACCTTCGGCGCCGACGTTCTTTCCTGTGAGGACGTCTCCGCTGATGAAGCGGATGTCGTTTGCGGAATTGTCGTAGAACTCGGCGATGTCTGCAATCGCCATACCCGGAACCGTGTTCACGTAGCAAGGATCGATGGCCTTCGGACCGGTGACGGCCACCTTGCGGCTGAGATCCAGTTTACCTGTGTTCAGAAGCTTACCGATTGCTGCGAGCATCAGCAGGGAGATGGTCCAGACTGTTTCGCCCTTTCTGATAGGATCGATGTTGTGAATCTGGATTCCGACATTTCCGGCAGGATGCTTTCCTGAAAATGTGTGGAAAATCACGTTCTCAAGTTTGTGGAAAGGTGTACCGTTGAAGTTGTCGGAGCAGAGAGAGAGATGAACGCCTCCATCAGTGAGTTTTGCGACTGCATTGATTCCCGTCTGGATATTGTCCGTCTCATTTCTGAGTACGTACTCCATATTCGCTGCAAGAGGTGCAGTGGAGAATGCCGACACAAAGATTGCCTTTGGCCTGACCTGAGGATTTGCAAGGATTCCGTACGGCCTCTGGATGAAAGATGGCCAAAGTCCGCTTTTGAGAAGGATTGCCCTGATGTCGGCATCCTTGAGGTCGTTGACTTTCTTCGCTCCGAAGTCAAGATGTTTCTGCTCTGCATCCGGTTTGATTCTCACTTCAAGAAGTTTCCTCTTTTCACCTCTGACAACGGCCTCGACTGTTCCGCTGACAGGCGAAGTGAAGAGAATCTCAGGGGATGCTTTGTCTGCAAGGACCGGTGTTCCGCACAAAACCTCATCGCCTTCCTTCACGAGAAGTTTGGGTACAAGACCTCTGAAGTCGGTGGGTTTCAATGCAATCACGGTGCTCACAACATCTTTCTTTGTCTTCTGGACTGCACCTCCCGAAATCGGAATGTTCAGCCCCTGTTTCAATTGAATGTTGTTTGACATTATAAAACCGTTTTAGTATTTTCGAAAAACCGCCGCGAAGATAGTGAATTTTTTGTAATTTCGCAGCCGATATGGAAAACAATTCAAGAACGATTTTAGAGGGGCTGAACAGGGAGCAGAAATTGGCTGTCAGTCAGATAGAAGGTCCGGTACTCATCGTTGCCGGCGCAGGATCAGGAAAAACAAGGGTTTTGACGAGCAGAATAGCCTACATACTGGCGGGAGGGGGTGATCCTTCCCGCATTCTTGCTCTGACCTTCACCAAGAAGGCCGCATCCGAGATGAAGGAGAGAATCGCGGTGATGGTCGGGGAAAGGGCGGCACGCAGGCTCTGTATGGGAACTTTCCACTCCGTTTTCATCAGATTTTTAAGGGAATATGCAGAAAGTCTGGGATATCCTGCCACATTCACCATCTACGACAAGGGTGATTCTGAATCGGCAGTCAAGGCGTGCCTGAAGGAACTCCAACTCGACGACAAGGTTTACAAGCCGAGGGATGTCCTCTCCCGGATTTCGATGGCGAAGAACAATCTCGTCACGGCCGAGGCCTACGGAAGGAACCAGACAGCCATAGCCAACGACGCCGCGGCGAAAAAACCGAAAATTTACGAAATATACAGACTGTATGCACAAAAGTGCAGGCAGGCGGGGGTTATGGATTTTGATGATATTCTATTGAATATGAACATATTGCTCCGTGACAATCCTGAAGCTTCGAAGACCGTTGCCTCACGCTTTGACTACATTATGGTCGATGAGTATCAGGACACCAACTTTTCGCAATATGTAATATTGAGAAGGCTGGCGTTGCCTCATAATAATATATGTGTGGTTGGCGACGATTCCCAGTCCATATATGCCTTCCGTGGTGCGAAAATCCAGAATATCCTTGATTTCAGAAAGGACTATCCCGACAGCCGCATCTTCCGTCTTGAACAGAACTACCGTTCCACCAAGG
>CAMEBJ010000147.1 GCA_945912085.1 uncultured Bacteroidales bacterium
ATTCTGGTGCTGCAATACTGATATTGTTCTTTGTGCGTGTTTGTCTTGCAAGTATATATGCTTACCCGCTTATCTCTCGAATAATACATCTTCGATGAACATAACCCACAATATATTTTTCCTCTTAACCGATTATCATATCGTTGGTCTGCCGTAAGTTGATTTCCCCTTCTTTGCTCTAAAATATCCTGGGCTGCATAAAATAGTTCCTTGGTTATTATGGCAGGAACGTGAAGAATAATGCTTGGCTCATACTTATATTTAACCTCTCCCATATATACTGTGTTCTTCAATGTATAACTCACCCTATTCTGAGTCCAACCATAAGATATTGCAATCTGCCTGGTGCTTTTGTGGCCATTCACATACATCTCAAACATCCTTCTTACCTGCTCTGCTTCTGCTTCATCTACAACCAGCTTACCTTTGTTTGTACTATACCCATAAGGAGGTTTAAAAGTGTAATCCAATTCACCAGATAAAATCTTATTCTTTTTGCCGGATAAACTTCTATCTCTCAATGTCTCTAACTCAGTCTGTGCCATACTTGCAAACAGGCCCAGAACCAATTTTGCAGTACTATTCCAACTACCATCATCTTCCAGAGTCATCAAGTTCTCTTTCAGTGCATATATTGATATCCCTTTTTGTGCAAATTCCTCAGCGACCTTCAATATCATATATGCTTTTCGAGACAATCTGGATATTTCCCACACAACGACAAGCTGTATATCATCACTTGTCAATTCACACAGTCTCTTGAACTCCGGCCTGTCATCTTTCCGGCCAGACTCCTTCTCTTCAAATATATACTTTATATGCAGACTATTCCTTTTGCAGTAAGCCACCAATTCCTGTTTCTGACGGTCATAATCCTGCTGGTTCGTAGATACTCTCAGATAAAGGGCAACCTGTTTCATATGCATATCATCTTATCAAGCACAAATATAGTGAATAATTCTCTACTGGTAAAGTGAAAGACTGATTGTCATCAATCTAGCCCCGGCGGATATGCACAAGAAGGGCAGCGGGTACGACCTGCCGATTGCCGTCGGCATAATTGCGGCATCCGGCCAGATGGAACTGCCCCTTCTGGACAGGTTCATAGTGATGGGGGAACTGGGACTGGACGGGAGTGTGAGGAACATTCCCGGGGCACTCCCGATTGCGGAGATGGCGGCTCGGATCGGCTCCCTGGGTTGCATTCTGCCTCTTGAGTCGGCAACGGAGGCCTGCGGCTATGACGGGACGGATCTTTACGGGGTAAGGAATCTGGAGGATGTCCTGCGGGTGCTTTCCGCCAATCCTTGCGGGGATTTGCTGGTGCGGGGGAATGATGCGGGGAATTGGAAGGAGCCGGATAGCTACTCCGGTAAGAGGGACAATGTGATGGATTTCTCGGAGATAGTCGGACAGGAGACTGCCAAGAGGGGGCTGGAGGTGGCGGCAGCAGGAGGACACAACGTCCTCCTGATCGGCCCTCCCGGGGCCGGTAAAAGTTCGCTGTCGCGGGCGACAGCGGACATTCTGCCGCCTATGACACGCGAGGAGGCTTTCCAGACCAGCAAAATCTACTCGGTTGCCGGCAAGGGTTTCCGTGGAGGAGGTCTGATGACGCGCCGTCCCTTCCGCTCCCCTCATTACTCGGCATCAGTGGCGGCCCTGTTGGGAGGAGGCTCTGACACGATTCTTCCCGGCGAGGTCTCTCTGGCCCACAATGGTGTTCTTTTCATAGATGAACTATGCGAGGCTCCCAAGTCTGTAATCGAAATGCTTCGTTCTCCGATGGAAGACAGAAAGGTGACCATCTCAAGACTTCGTTCAAAGATAGAGTATCCTGCGTCATTCATGCTGATTGCCGCCACAAATCCCTGCCCGTGCGGACATTTCGGAGACGGTGACAAATGCACCTGTCCTCCCCACCGCCGCAATGCCTATCTCTCGAAACTCTCCGGACCGCTTCTGGACAGGATAGATCTCCACCTTTGGCTCAAGCCTGTGAATGTCAGCGAACTTGTAACAAGGACACCTCGGGAGAGCAGCGCCGCGGTTGCCCGGAGGGTCGTTGCAGCAAGGCAGTTGCAGGCAGAACGTCTGAAAGGCAGCGGCATCTCCTGCAATGCCCAGATGAACAGCCGTCAGGTTCAGGAACATTGCCGCCTCAGTGCACAATGCCGGGCATTTCTTGAGAAGGTAATCACGGACTACGGCTTCTCAGCCCGTGCCTGTGACCGCATCCTGAAGCTTTCCCGGACAATCGCCGACCTTTCCGAATCCCCGGAAATAGCAATAGAGCACATTTCCGAGGCTGTCGGTTACCGCAGCCTTGACCGGTTAGGGCTGTGAATGCCGGTCAAGGCTGTTCGGGTTTCAAAGTCGGCTGGAAGGAAGTCCTTCCGTCAGGCATCGGAATATGTTTCAGTTCAAGTAGTTCTTGGCAATCTCCTCGATTTTATCTCCGTTTCCGCAACCCCAGGTGTAACACCTGCTCAGGGAGTTGTGTGATGCGGTTCCTGTTCAATGCACCGTTGAAGCTGATCTCGTAGTTGAATTCCTTGACATTGTCGCGCCAGGTAAGGTTGAACTCAATTCCCTTGTTGTTCATTGCGGCCACATTCTGGAATGAATATCCGCCTTCTCCCAGGACGGCAGCGTAGGCCGGTTCGTAGAGCATGTCATTGGTCTCAGTTTTAAGGAATATGAAAGGATATGTGGTGTTATCCAAGGAAGAAAAATGCAGATCCGCTGCCGGACATTGCCGCATAGACTGCTCCGTGGCGGTAAAGGACATCCTTTATGCCGGATATTTCCGGATGTGCTCTGAAGACGCTCTCCTCAAAATCGTTGCACAGGGTGTCTTTCCATTTTTCAACAGGGAGGGAAAGAACCTGCTCCAGAGGGATTTCAGGGAGATGCGGGGTAATGCCGCGGTAGGCTTCGGAGGTCCTGACACCTACTCCTTCGGGAATGACTGCGTGAAGGGTCAGATCTCCGTCCTCACTTCGGAAGCAATGCCCGTTTGCGATGAGGATTTCTTCCAATTTCCCGGCAAAGGATTCCGGGTCGGAAGAGTCTGTTGACGGGATCCTCAGGGGACAGCCGTCGAACCGGATTCCCTCAAGGTTGAATTCCGAGAGAATCTCGCCCCTGCCCGAACCCCTCATAGGTCTGTTGAAAATGAAAAACGCACAGTCGCTTCCGAGTCGGGAAGCATAGGAAGCCAGAGTGTTTTCGTCCAGTTTCAGGGAAAACATACTGTTGAGCATCTTCAGGGTAAAAGCCGCATCTGAAGAACCTCCGCCGAGTCCAGCTCCGACCGGAGAGCATTTTTCGAGGAAGATTTTCACGGCCGGAAGGTTGAAATCCTTCTCAAGCAGGAAGTAGGCTTTTGCGCACAGGTCCTCCAGCGGCTCCCAGTCCACTCCTTCCTGTCTTGCGATGGTGATTATCAGTTTCCCGTCCGGCGAAATGGCCTGCTTTACGCAGGGATGACCCGATTCTGCCGTTTTGTTCCCATACCCTTCCAGAATGGAGCCCATAGTCCTGCTGTAGTCGTCGCCACAGATGATTTCAAGGTTGTCGGACAATCCGGAATATGGAACAAACAGGGTCTCGATGTCATGGAAGCCGTCTTCACGTCTTCGCAGGACATTAAGGCCGAAATTTACCTTGACATTGGGGCGGGTCAGCATATCAGTCCTCCCAGTAAACGGTCCTTGACAAATCGTCGTTCACACGGATATTCACCCTGAGGGTTTCTTCCGGAAGAAGTTCCTCGACATTTTCCGGCCATTCCATCAGACAGAGGCATCCGCTGTAAAGGTAGTCGTCCAGACCTATGTCAATGGCTTCCTGCAGTTTGCTGATGCGGTAGAAATCAAAATGATACACCGATTCACCCGTGGAGGTTACATATTCGTTGACTATTGTAAAGGTAGGGGAGCAGACTGCATCTCTAACTCCCAGGGAGCGGCAGATTGCCGTGGTGAAAGTGGTTTTTCCCGCCCCCATAGGCGCAAAAAAGGCGATCAGGTTATGTCCGGAGGTCTTCTCCAGAAATTCGCCTGCAGCCCGGTCCAGATCGGCTATCCCCTGTATCAGAATTTCGTGCTTCATTCCAGAAACTTTTGTACAAAGTTCAGCAAAAATAATAGAATTAAGGAATAATTAAAAAATAAGGGATACGAAAAAAATATTAAGAAAAAGAAAAAACATTAAAAAAAAGAAAAAGTTGCACTCCCGACGGGTCAATATGTCCGTATATTACCTCTTTTCACATACATTTGCGCCAACTTGAAACAGGAGGGAAAGAAGATGGGAGAGAATTTTTTGAAAGTGCTGCCGTTCATTTTCTGGGTTGGAATC
>CAMEBJ010000148.1 GCA_945912085.1 uncultured Bacteroidales bacterium
AATCCTGTCAAGTCCGTCCTGACTCAGGGTCAGGCTGATGTGCTGTTCTGTGTTTCTGCGGATGTCAAAATTTCGGCAGTTGTCCATTCCTGCATAGAATCTGTAGGTAACGTTTCCCTGGTAAAGAAACCCTTCCTTGAAAGAACATTCAACCTCCAGATAGGTGCAGTAGTCACATCTGTAGTCCAGGTTGTCCGGCACTTTCTTCCAGGGATCAGTGTTGTCCGGCAGTAGATTCCCCTGACAGTTTTCAAGGGCATAGAACACAATCTCCTCCCCGTTGTTCAGTGCCGTCAGGTCTGCTGCCGATGCATAGTCTCCGTCAACCGTTCCATCGTCTTCAATTGCCTTGTTCCCTGTTTCCCATCGGAAGGGATAAAGTGCAACAGCTCCCTGGCACAATCTCGCTGCCGTCACTTCCAAACCCGCCAGCAGGTCCTTGTTCACTGAGAAATGGAGTTTCGACACGAGTCTCTCCATTTCCATTGCAATTGATAGAGAACCTCCTTTTACCTTTACTTTTTTACTGCTCCAGCACATCGGAAGAGCATCAGCAAGATCGGCGATGTCGTATGATTCCAGTGTACAGACCTCCAGAAAATCAGATTCTTCAGGAGGCAGGCATAGTTCTCCCGTGTTGGCGGTTGCATAAATGTTGTACTCCTGTCCTTCCGTCAGTTCAAGAGTAAGGTTTTCTTCGCCCTCGACATAGCCGTGATTTTCAAGATTCCCGTCCCTGTAAACTGCTATTGCAAGATTGTTGATTGTACCCTCTTCTGGAGAGATTGCACTTTTGCTGCCATTGCGTGCGACTCCGAATGTCACTGTCGCTTTCCCGGATGCGTTGTCCCCTCCGGGAGATTCTTCATCACATTGACATATATCTCCGTGCTGACACTCATCCCCGTCGTGGAATCCCGCTTCTTCAATACATCCCGACAGCCCCCAAAGAATCGCTGCCGGAACAAGACACCATTTTAAAATCTTTTTTTTCATCCTTTCTTCCCCTCTCCCGTCAAAACCCGTTGCAAATATATAATATATTGTGATAATATCAAAAAATTATATCAAAATATTTTATCGCTTCATAAAAAAGAAAACGGCAATGTCTGATAGCAAAATAGCAACATATAATGATACGCTATCCCGAAAGGAATTGTTATCTTTGCGACGGTAAATATACCGTAAAAATATATCGTAATATGAAATTGTCGGAACTCAGTACCGGGGAAAGGGCCGTGGTCGTGAAGGTTAACGGACACGGCAGTTTCCGGAAAAGAATAATAGAGATGGGATTCGTCAAGGGCAAGACCGTGAAGGTCGTGCTGAATGCCCCGATGAGGGATCCCATTGAGTATGAAATAATAGGTTACAAAATTTCCCTGCGCAGGGAGGAGGCGGAAAAAATTGAGGTCATCAGTGAAAGCGAAGCCAGACTCATTGATGCGGAGCGGGAGGATGCGCCCATTTCTTTTGAGACGGAAAAATGCGACGACGCCCTTTTCCTCGAGAAGAGGATGAAGGACCTTGCGGCCCAGAGGCGCAAGACCATCAGGGTGGCGCTTGTGGGAAATCCCAACTGTGGAAAGACTTCGTTGTTCAATATTGCCTCGGGAAGCCACGAGCACGTGGGAAACTATAGCGGGGTGACGGTCGATGCCAAGGAGGGGCGCTTCGAGCAGGGTGGATATACCTTTATAATAGTGGACCTGCCGGGTACATATTCCCTTTCCCCTTACAGTCCGGAAGAGTTGTATGTCAGGAAAAACCTCATCGAGGAGGTGCCTGACGTGGTTGTGAACGTGGTAGATGCCTCCAACATCGAAAGAAATCTCTACCTGACCACCCAACTGATAGATATGAACCTTCGCGTGGTGATGGCCCTGAATATGTTCGACGAACTTGAAGCGCGCGGAGACCGGCTGGACATCAAGACTTTGGGACATTTGCTGGGAATGTCTGTGGTGCCGACAGTGAGCCGCACGGGCCAGGGAATAAAGGAATTGTTCGACACCGTAATCAAGGTATATGAGAACAATGATCCACAGTTGGGCAGGCACATTCACATCAACCACGGTTCGGAGGTTGAGCATAGCATTGACAGAATAAAGCTGCTGATACAGAAAAATCAGAAGATAAGATACAGATATTCAACCCGTTACCTTGCAATAAAGTACCTTGAGGACGACAAGGAAATAGCCCGTGTAATCGAGACCCTCCCGAACAGGGACGAGGTCATCGCAGCCAGGGTGGAGGAATCCAAAAGGCTGGAATCCCTGCTGCATGAGTCTGCCGAGGCAGCAATCGTGGATGCGAAATATGCTTTCATCCAGGGTGCCCTGAAAGAGACCTGGCAGCCTGCGGAGAAACATTCCACATCCCGCAGACGCAATTTTACGGACAAAATCGATGCTGTCGTGACCAACCGCTGGGCAGCCTTCCCAATCTTTTTCATTCTGCTTTTCCTTGTGTTTCAGGGGACTTTCACCCTCGGGGATTATCCTATGAGGTGGATTGAGTGGCTTGTCGCGAAGGTAGGGGAGTTTGTCTCAACATATATGTCGCCGGGATGGTGGAAGGATATGGTCGTGGACGGAATAATCGGGGGAGTGGGCAGCGTGCTTGTCTTCCTGCCGAACATCCTTCTTCTCTATCTCTTCATTTCGCTGCTTGAGGATTCAGGGTATATGGCCAGGGCCGCATTCATTATGGACAGGGTGATGCATAGGATGGGACTGCACGGCAAGTCATTCATACCTATGGTGATGGGATTCGGCTGCAATGTGCCGGCGGTGATGGCTACAAGGAGCATAGAGAGCCGCAAGAGCCGGCTTATTACCATACTCATACTCCCGCTTATGTCCTGTTCGGGCCGCCTCCCGGTCTATATTCTCATCGCCGGGGCCTTTTTTCCGAAGAATGCCGGACTGGTGCTCCTCGGACTTTACGCCCTCGGGATTGTGCTGGCGGTTCTTGCCGCAAAGGTCATCAGCCGTTTTGTGAAGGATGACGAGTTGCCGTTCGTGATGGAATTGCCTCCTTACAGGATCCCGACGGCAAAATCCGTCTTCAGGCACACCTGGGAGAAGGGGAAACAGTATCTCCAGAAGATGTCCGGAACCATTCTGGTCTGTTCAGTGGTCATCTGGGCCTTGGGATATTTCCCTCGTCACGATGAATATCAGACTGTGGCCGAGCAGCAGGAGCATTCTTATATCGGCTATGTAGGCAGGGCAATCGAGCCGGTGCTGGCACCTCTGGGCTTTGACTGGAAAATGGGAGTTGGAATCATCGCGGGAATAGGAGCAAAGGAATTGGTGGTCAGTACATTGGGAGTGATGTATTCTCCGGAGGGAGAGGCTGCCGGTTCTCCTGCCGTGGCTGCTTTAGATGGGCTTGCTGATGCCTCTTCCGCTAGTCTTGCTGATGCCGCTCCCGCTGGCCTGCTTTCTGAAAGTGACGGTGCCGACGGCAAAGTATCGGAAGCCAGAACTCCTTTGCAGAGTGCCCTGCTGAAGGCAGTCACTCCGGCCGGAGCCCTGGCATATATGGTCTTCATCCTTCTGTATTTCCCTTGTGTGGCAACCCTCGTAGCAATCAGCCAGGAAAGCGGCGGAAAGAAATGGGCCGTCATAACGGCTGTCTATACCCTTGCACTGGCCTGGCTTGCCGCTTTTGTCACATTCAGGATTTTCTCTCTGCTGCTCTGACATCGGCAAGATTTCTTCACTTCGGTGCTTTGCATCTCCGGTCGAAATGACAGGGAGAGTGTGCCCCCGTCATTTCGGCTGGAAGGTGGAAGATTCAGATGCAAAGCGGACCTGTCATCAGTCTTTGCAGACAGGTTCATATAGTGTCCGCGAAGCCTTTCGTAAGGACCGTATGCCTTCATACAGATTGCTTGAGGCACTTCCGGGAGCTCCTTGAATTTGATGATGTCGGAGTCTTTCTTTGCTGAAGCGACTTTCTCGCAGTACTCGATTTCAAAATTCTTCTCCCTGTACTCTCCTGCCGGTTCGATGGTGAAGCAGTAGCCCGGCTCCGGACATTCGCATCCCAATCTTGCCATTTCAGGGGCGACAACCGTCACCAGATACATCCCGAGATTGTCGTAACTTTCCAGAACTGTCCTGCTGCTGAGTCGTCTATGCCTTTCCCTGAGCCTTTCCAGTTCCCTTTCGCAGTCGGCAATCTTCCTTTCCATCATTCTGATGTCGGGAAAATGCGTGTCCTCCTCGTAAAGATCCCGGATTCCGGCAAGCGAAAACCCCAGTTCCTTCAGCTGGACAATAGCTAGGAGTTTCTGCAACTGCCGGGCACTGTAATAGCGGTAACCGGTCTGCCTGTCAATGATTTCAGGCTTAA
>CAMEBJ010000149.1 GCA_945912085.1 uncultured Bacteroidales bacterium
ACGGCAAACTCTGGATGCTCCAGTGCCGTATCGGAAAGAGAACCGGTATCGCTGCCCTGAATATGGCAATGGATATGCTTGAGGAAGGAATGATTGACGAGAAGACTGCAGTTATGCGCGTCTCACCTTCACAGCTCGATGAGATTCTTCACCCGATTCTCGACCCTGCATCCGAGAAGAAGGCTACAGTCGTTGCAAACGGTCTTCCTGCTTCACCTGGTGGAGCCGTAGGAAAGGTTGTCTTCACTTCAGAGGCTGCTATGGAGGCCAATGCAAAAGGCATCAAGACCATCCTCGTACGTGAGGAGACTTCCCCTGAGGATGTCGAGGGAATGCGTGCCGCTGCAGGTATTCTCACCCAGAGGGGCGGTATGACCTCACACGCTGCACTCGTTGCACGCGGATGGGGCAAATGCTGCATCGTAGGCTGCGAGGCAATGCAGATTGACCTTGAGAACAAGACTGCAAGGTTCAAGACCAGCGGCGTTGAGATCAAGGAAGGCGATATGGTCAGCCTCAACGGTGCAAAGGGTCTGGTTTACAACACCGCACTCGACACTATGGATGCTTCCGACAACCCACGTTTCGTGAAGTTCATGGACATCGTGGACAAGTTCCGCAAGATGGGTGTTCGCACCAACGCCGACACCCCTGAGGATGCAGAGCGCGCAATCAGCTTCGGTGCAGAGGGAATCGGACTGTTCCGTATCGAGCACATGTTCTACGGCAAGAATTCTGAGACTCCTCTTGCAAAACTCCGCAAGATGATTCTTTCCAAGACAGACGAAGAGCGCAAGGCAGCCCTCGCCGAGCTTGAGCCATACATCAAAGGCGCAGTGAAAGGCACTATGAAAGTAATGGATGCCAAGCCTGTTACCTTCCGTCTTCTCGACCCGCCTCTCCACGAGTTCGTGCCTCAGTCACACGACAAGAGGGAGGAGCTTGCAAACGAGCTCGGAATCTCAGAACTTGACATCGAGAAACGCGGTGAGTCCCTCCATGAGGTCAACCCTATGATGGGACACAGGGGTGTGCGTCTTCACATCACCTACCCGATGATTTCCGAGACTCAGTTCAGGGCAATCTTCACTGCTGCCGCAGAGCTCAAGAAAGAAGGTCTGACTCCTATGCCTGAAATAATGGTTCCTGTGACCATCTCAGAGCGCGAGCTCCGTTTCCAGAAGGCTATCTGCGAGAAAGTCAAGGCTGAGGTTGAGGCTCATTTCGGATTCTCCATCGACTACAAGTTCGGTACTATGATTGAGATTCCTCGTGCAGCCCTCACCGCTGACCGTATGGCCCGCACTGCCGAGTTCTTCTCATTCGGAACCAACGACCTCACCCAGATGACTTTCGGTTTCTCACGCGATGACATCGGAACCTTTATGGGCGACTATCTCGGCAACAAGATTCTGGATGCCGACCCATTCAAGACTCTCGACCAGAAAGCTGTCGGCAAACTCGTTGACTATGCTGTCAAGGAAGGCCGCGGCACAAGGGAGAACCTCAAGTGCGGTATCTGCGGAGAGCACGGCGGTGACCCTGCATCAGTTGAGTTCTGCTACAAGATCGGTCTGAACTATGTTTCCTGCTCGCCTTTCCGCGTGCCAATCGCAAGACTGGCTGCGGCACAGGCTGCAATCAAGGAGAACTAACATAGTTCCCTTATAAACTGCTAAAGCGGTAAAGCCTTAATCAGCAAGGCTTTACCGCTTTTTCAATTGGACATTTTCAAAAACTCAGCAGCCTTTCATTCCCCTCGGGTGACAGGCCAGCGGAGGGTCTTCTTCAGGGTGAGCGGTAGGGTTGTGACAATGGTGGAGGCGTCACGGTTCAGCTGGAGGGTGTAAGTGCCCTCCTGGCTCACGAATGCAGAAAGGGATTCGTCAAAGGAAGCCAGGTCGTAGGCTGAGAAGGTGAGCTCGAGGGTTGCCGAAGAGCCGGGAGCGAGCACAGGGGTCTTGGCAAAGGCCTTGAGTTCACGCACCGGCTTGTACATCTCCGATTCCGGGGCGGAGGCATAGAGCTGCACCACATCCCTGCCCGGGCGGTCACCCGTGTTGGTCACCCTGAGGGTCACGCGGAAGTCATTGCCCTTGCGGGTGAGGGCTGCGTCAGACCATTCGAATGAGGTGTAACTCAAGCCGAAGCCGAAAGGGAAGGAAATCTTTTCAGGGGCTTTGGTGCAGAAATAGCGGTAGCCGACATCGACTCCCTCAAGGTATTCCGTCCAGCCGAGATTGCGAATTTTCCTCTCAGGTGCGTCATATTCCCAGTCACTCCTTTTTGAGGTGTAGTCAAAAGGATAGTTCTCGGAGGAGAGATGGTCACGGTAATCCAGAGGGAAGGTCATAGGGAGCCTTCCTGAAGGACTCACCTGAGCGGAAAGGACTGCCGCAGTGGCATTTCCAAGTTCCTGACCCGGGAGCCAGTTCACGAGGATTGCATCTGGAAGATCCTTCCAGGACGCCGTCTCGACCACTCCGCAGACATTCAGCACCACGACAACCTTTCTGCCACGTGAATGGAAGGCGGCACAGGTCCTGCGCAGAAGGTCCAGTTCATCTTCGTGAAGGTAGAAATCCTTGGTGTAGCGGTCATTGTACTCCCCGCTCAGACGGCCGAAAGAGATGACTGCAATGTCGCTGTCAGCCGCACGCATCCCCAGAAATGCATCGCTGAGGAAAGCCTCGGCAGGGAAGGTTCTGTCACCAAGATGCTTGCGGGAATTTTCCTCTCCGAGCAAAGCCTCGGAATAGTCCATATACCTTCTGTAAACCGCATCAGTCTTCGGATTCAGGATGAAGCCGGCATTCCGCAGGCCCTCATCCAGATTCACCTTGTAGGACGAGTTCACGAAACCCGCACCGATTCCGGCCACGATTCCGTCGTAGGCGTTCACTCCCAGAAGGGAGACATTGGCACCCTCAGCCAGAGGCAATGCCCCGCCTTCATTTTTCAGAAGGACAATGCCATCTGAGGCAGCTGAGGCACTGACCTTGGCATTCTGTTCAAGCGAAGGGGCATCCGAATAGGCATATTTCCTGAAATGAGGGGTCTTGAGCACATATTCCAGCACCCTGCCGGCACAGATGTCAAGGTCCTCCTCGGCAAGCGCTCCCGAGCGGACTGCAGCAATGATTTCATCCACCTGAGCCTGTTCTCCCGGCATCAGAAGGTCATTTCCGGCGTGAATCTGGGCAGGGGTGTCCCTCTTGCCGAACCAGTCGGAGACCACAATGCCCCTGTAGCCCCAGTCCTTTCGAAGAACATCCGTCAGAAGGAAGCGGCTTTCCATAGAATAGATGCCATTGACACGGTTGTAGGAAGACATCACAGTCCAGGGATTCCCCTCCTTGACCGCAATCTCGAAACTCTTGAGGTAAATCTCCCTCAGAGCCCTCTGAGGCACGACGGCATTGTTCTGGATACGGCAGGATTCCTGGTTGTTCGCCGCGAAATGCTTTGCGGAGGTACCCACGCCGCAGGACTGTATGCCCCGGATCATTGCCGCAGCACATTTCCCGCTGAGCACCGGATCTTCGGAATAGTACTCGAAGTTTCTGCCGCACATAGGATTGCGGTGGATGTTCAGCCCCGGTCCGAGGATGACGTCACAGCCATACTCCAGGACTTCATTTCCCATTGCCCTGCCGCAAGCCTCAATCAATTCTGAATCCCAGGTAGCCGCAAGCATCGTCCCCACAGGAAAGGCCGTGCACCAGTATGTCCTGTCATCATCTTTCCTGAGAGGGTCAATGCGCAGTCCAGCAGGGCCGTCAGCCATCACGGTGTGCGGTATGCCGTACTTGTCGAAAGCTTCCGTGATTCCCGCTGCACCGGCGACCATCGCGAAGGTCTTCCCTCCGACAGTCCCGTCACCGGCATATCCGGCAGACCAGGTTCCGCAAACAAGCTCAGCCTTTTCCTCAAGGCTCATAGCCTTCACTATGTTTTTCACGGGGTCTTTACCCAGACGAGGCGTCTTCTGCGCGAGGGCAGGTACGACATTGAGCGACAGTGCTGCGAATGCGGCAAGTAGTATTTTATATCCTTTCATATACGGTATATTTAATATTCTTAATAATATATTATCAAAACTCAGAAGCCCTGTAGGTGAGATATGTTATTTCCGTAGAGTCAACGGCGCTTATGCTGAAATCGGGACTTTCTTCAAGGAAATATGTACTCAGGTGGATGGATGTCGAGCCGTCGCTTGTGAAATCGGAGTCGATGTGACTGCCCATCCTGACGTGAAGGGTTCCCTTGAAGGCGATTCTCAAGCTGGCTCCCGAAAGGAAAAGTTCCGGCAGGCGTTTCTTTTTGAGTTTCAAGGGTTCACCGGGTTCCAGGGAAAC
>CAMEBJ010000150.1 GCA_945912085.1 uncultured Bacteroidales bacterium
TACACTTACTCGTACTCCTCCGGCACTTTCGACGAGCACACGAATCCGCATTACTGGGACACTGAGGGGGTACGCCATGACCCGAAGGAATACTCCGTCCGTCACGAGACCGACAAGGCAATTGAATTTCTGCGCAACCGGGACGGACAGAGGAAGAAGGATGCTCCTTTCTTCCTGACGCTTGCCTACAATCCTCCGCACAGCCCGTATGAATGTCTCGACGACTGTATGGAGGAGGATTACAATCTTTACAAAAATATGACTTACAGTGATTTGTATGTCCGGGAGAATGCAGACACAACCCTGTCCAAGGCAGATGCGGCGAGATATTATTTCGCAAATGTCACGGGAGTGGACCGGGAGTTCGGAAGACTGCTTGATGAGTTGAAGGCTCTCGGACTGGACAAAAACACCATAGTTGTCTTCACTTCTGACCACGGCGAGACGATGTGCAGCCAGGGAACCCTTGACCCGAAGAATTCAATCTACACGGAATCTTTCAATGTCCCTTTTATTATAAGGTATCCCGAAAAGCTCCGTCCCCGCGTGGATTCTGTCCTGCTCTCTGCTGTTGACATATATCCTACCCTGTTGTCCCTTGCCGGCCTCGGTGAGGCAATCCCGCAGACTGTAGAGGGCCGGGACCTTTCTCCCGTGCTCCTGGGTGACGGTGCGCAATGTGATGTGCCCGATGCTGTCCTCTACATCAGGAATGTGAACGGCGAAACTGACCCTGACGGCCTTGTGAGGGGATTCTTCCCTGTTGCAAGGGGAGTGAAGACCGACAGGTACACGATGGAGGTTGCCGTCAAAAGGAATGGAGATCTCTCCAGGGTGTTGATTTTTGATGACCTCAAAGACCCGTACCAGATGAGGAATCTGGACTGGCGTTCCAATCCGGAACTCTTCAGCGAATTGTGCTCCGTTCTTGCCGCCAAGCTCCGTGAAGCTGACGATGTCTGGCATCGTGAAGGTCGTCTTGAAACCCTCTTCCCGGAACAATTCGGGAAGTAATGATGGCACTTCCGGGTGTAGTTTTTTTGAAAATTCCTAAATTTGCCGAAATTTTTGCAATGAAAAGGATTCTGTTTGCCGTCGTAGAGGCGGCCATCTTTATAACGCTCACTTCCTCGTCGCTTCAGGAGGAGGTTCCGGACAAGGTCCGGGAAAGAAAGCTTGAACAGGCTTCCGACCTGTTTGAAAGGGGAATGTACGAAAGGGCCGGTGCAATGTTTGCCTCCCTTGCCGACAATCCGGATTCTGATGAAATGTGGTCGGAGGGATGTCGCGTCATATCCGCCGCAAGACTCTCCCGCAGAGGCTATGAGACTATGATGGAAAACTATTGCCGGAGATTTCCTTATTCCGGTCTGATTCCCCAGATTCTCTACATCCACTCAGGAAATCTTTTCGACGCGGGTGAATTCGGTCAGGCTTCGGCAATTCTGGAGAGCCTTTCCGAAAAGAAACTCTACCGCAGACAGATTCCGACTCTGCTTTTCCGCAGGGCATACTGCGATTTCCAGAATGATCAGACAGAACGTGCGATGACCCGTTTCAGGGAACTTGCCGCGAAGAAGAACACAGACTACACAGCCCCGTCAGAATACTATCTTGCCTATATGCTTTACCGGGATTCCCGGTTCGAAGAGGCTGAGAAATGGTTTGAAAAGTCCTCATCCGATGCCCGTTTCAGGGAACTGGCTGACTATTACACAATTGAATGCCGTTTTATGCGGAAAGACTACACATATGTAGCCGACAGGGGTGCCAAGCTGCTTGAAACTGTGCCCGAGGACCGAAAACCGCAGTTGTCGCGTCTCGTTTCCGAGTCTTTCCTGGTTATGGGAAATATTTCTGCGGCACAGAGGTACTACAGCAGGGGACGTGCAGCGGGGAAGTCTGCCGACAGGACGGACTATTTCTACGAAGGCTCCCTGAAATATGCTCAGAATGACTGGCAGGGAGCAATAGACAATTTCTCCCTGATGTCGGACCGGACTGATTCCCTCGGCCAAGCCGCAAACTGCCGCCTTGCATTCAGCTATATCCGCACCGGAAACAAGGTTGCTGCGATGGACGCTTTCAAGGCAGCCTCCCTCGTGGATTTCGACCCGCAGCTGACGGAGGAGGCTTTCTACAACTATGCCCTTCTCGCGTTCGACCTGAACCGCGACTTTTCCGTGTTTGAATCCTATCTCTCCCGCTATTCCGACCGGAAAAGAGGAGACAGAATCTACTCCTATGTGGCTATGGCCGCCCTCTCCTCAAGGGATTATGCCGCTGCGGTCGAGGCCTACGACAAAATAGACGAGCTTGACGACGAAATGAAGTCGAACTATATGAAAGCCAATTACCTCAGAGCGGAGGAACTTGTCAGCGGAGGCTCATGGAGGGATGCCGTTCCCTGCCTGAAGGCTGCCGCATACTATTCCGACCGCAGGGGTGGTTTCAACCAGCTTTCCCGATACTGGCTGGCTGAATCATATTTCAGGAGTGGGGATTACACCATGGCACTTTCCGTCCTGATGGACCTTTACAACACTTCCGCGCTTTACGGCACGCAGGAGGCGGCGCTGATTCCCTACAACATCGGATATTGCCACTTTATGAAAGGGGACTATGAGACAGCGCACAAGTGGTTCTCACAGTACAGCGACTCCCGCGACGTAGCCTGCCGCAAGGAAGCCCTTGTCAGAATGGGTGACTGCAAATTCCTCAGGGGAGACTACAGGGGCGCGCAGCCTTGTTACTCAAGTGCGGTGTCCGAATATCCTGACAGGAATGACATCTATCCCTATTACCGTGAGGCTCTCTGCTGGGGTTTGATGTCGGACAATGCGAGAAAGATCGAAGCCCTTCTGCCCGTGCTGCAGGCTGACGGGAGGTCTGCTTTCTATCCTGAGGCTGTATATGAACTGGGTCTTGCCTACTCGAAGGCAGGTGACTCTTCCGGGGCAGGGAACTGTTTCAGAATGTTGACGGAGGATGTCCGTGACTCCACCTATATGGCTCTCTCCCTGATAGAGATGGGTACGATGGCACGTCAGGCATCCCACCCGGATGAGGCTCTTGGCTATTACAAGAAGGTGGTAGAGCTCATGCCTGTTTCGGAATATGCCGAGAGTGCCCTGATGGCAATCGAGTCGGTTTACCAGTCAAAGAATGACCCCGAAGGCTATCTGGCTTATATCGACGGAATAGGGAAGACTGCCACCAAGACCGAAGGCGAGAAAGAACAGATGATTTTCAATGCCGCCGAGCAGGTTTATCTTTCCGGCAACTGGCAGAAAGCCTCAGCTTCCCTGCAATCCTACATTGACAGATATCCTTCAGGGACTCATGTCCCGCAGGCGTTTTTCTACCTCGGAGAAAGTTTCCGCCAGAGCGGCCGGACCCAGAATGCCTGTGACTGCTATGCCAAGGCAAAAAATACTGCCGAAGGAGCTGTCAGGGAGATGTCCCTGTTGAGGTACTCTGAACTTTCGGCAAGGCTTCAGAGGTATGACGACGCTTTCGGAGGATATTCACAATTGTATGAAACGGCGCTCATTCCTCAGAACAGGAGCACTGCGGCCACGGGAATGATGAGGTCGGCTTATTCAGGCAGGAAATATTCCGAAGCATTAAAGTCTGTTTCGCTCGTCAGGGCGGATTCTGGCACGGATAGTGCATTGGGGACCGAGGCTTCCTACATCGAGGCCAAATCCCTGCTTGCATTGAGCCGCAGGGACGAGGCGATGGAGGCGTTCAAGGCCCTTGCCGCATCCCCGAAAACGGAATATGGAGCCGAGGCTTCATATATCCTGATTCAGGATTGCTACGACAGGGGAGATTTCGGTGCCGTTGAGGAGAAGGTATATGCATTCTCTGATTCCGGTACATCGAGGCAGTACTGGCTCGCCAGGGCATTCATAGTCCTTGGGGACGCTTTTGTCGAAAACGGTGAATATGAACAGGCCAAGGCCACATTTGAGAGTGTGAGGGATGGCTACAGACCGCATAAACCTGATGATGTGCAGGACAGTGTCGGGATGAGGCTGCGGAAACTTGCGGAACTGATGTCGCAGTCAGTTGAATAGGAGAGATGGATATGAACAGGAAAATATTATTGATGGCTGTGTCAGCCTTCTTTATGCTTCTTCCGGCATCCGTTCTGACGGCTCAGAATCTGGATCCTACGGTTGAGGTTACCAGGGCATATGTGGCAGGCAAGGTTGAGGTGGACAAGCCTGCCATAAGGATGGCCGTGCCCGACACGGTGCTCAAGTTTGATATGGATTTTGACTATTCCGTCAACCTGAGCCCGTTCCGGGGGTCTTACAAATTCACTCCGTACGCCGTGGACGTGAGG
>CAMEBJ010000151.1 GCA_945912085.1 uncultured Bacteroidales bacterium
TCTCACCTTTGTGAAATTTACCACCTTATCACAGGGGTCCAGAAACTGTCCACCATGTGTCCGCCTCCGACACACTCGATGAAACACTACCACTTTTTCGGGTGATGCTATCAAGAAAGCATATTCTCCCTTATGCATCAAAGGTCGCATTGATTTCCGGAAAAATCTTAAATTTGCATCCATAGACAGTCAATTATGCAAACCTTCGCCGCCATAGATTTCGAAACTGCAAATTCGTACCCTTCCAGTGTATGCTCTGTTGGGGTCGTTATTGTTCGCAACGGAGAGCTTGTCGAAAGGTTCTATTCCTTAATTCAGCCGGAACCCAATTATTACAACTGGTGTTGCCAAAGAGTTCACGGCTTATCTGAGAGAGATACTGATGATGCACCGGTATTTCCGTATGTCTGGGAGAAAATTGCGCCGCACATCGAGGGACTGCCACTGGTAGCACACAATGCCAGGTTTGACGAAAGATGCCTCAAGGCTGCCTTTCGGACATATCAGATGGATTATCCGGATTATGTCTTCTACGACACGTTAAAAGCATCAAGGAATTATTTCGGTTATGATTTGCCGAATCATCAGTTGCAGACCGTTGCCGAAGCCTGTGGATACGAGCTTACCAATCACCATCACGCACTCTCTGATGCAGAGGCCTGTGCAGTCATAGCACTCAAAATCTTGTAAGGCCTATGTCAGACAGAACAGATCCAGCTTCTATTGGGCGAAGGAACATTTCGACGAGATTGCCGGTAACGATTGAAATCACGAATTATAATAACGAGAACGACCTTTACTGATTGTTCTTCAGCCACTCGACACGTCTCTGGTCGGGAAGATGCTTCACTTTGAAGTCAGAGAACCTGGCCTTGAATCCCTGACCGTCGGGACAGGCTGCAACAGGTCCAACCATAAGAGGACAATTGTCCTGCATCCAGAGAGTTCGCATCATAGTATATTCCTTGTCGTCAAAGCTGTAATAGAGCTCAATTGCATCGAGGCGGCGTACTGCCTTGAGCCAAAGATATGGAATAGGCTCCTTGAGCTCAATTACACTCCAGTCGGAGGTGTGATGAGTTACCACAGCAGATATATTGAATTTACCGTCAACGAACTCAATCCCGAACTTTACATAATTCTCGTGGTTCTGACGTATCATCATTCCCGCCTGGTCAAAACGGACTTTATAATCTCCGCTCACTTTGATCTTTGCTTCAAACTCTCCGCCTACAGTGGTGTAGAGGAACGGGCCGTCATCAACTGTGAATCCATAGTGGGCGATTCTCCAGTAGTCCGTTTGTGCCGGTACGTCCATTTCAAGTGTGCCGTTTTTGATTGTATAGGACTCTGGTTCATTGAACCATTGCATTTTGTCAAGACTCTGAGCATTTGCAGAAAGTGTTGCCGCCAGTGTAACTACTGTTAGAAGAAAAATCTTTTTCATATCTGATAACCTTAAATTATATTATTTTCGCAAAGGTATTATACCCCATTTATGGACAATGAAGTGGCAAGGAAGAAAGAAGGCTTACGAAACTGCTGCTCATCAATGCCTGTCCATGAAAAGCCGGCGGCGCAGCAGGAAGAATGTTGCCAGTGACAGTACAAAGACAGCGATTCCGATCGGCCAGTTCCAGGTCAACGGGAGATTCAATCCAATGGATGCCACGCAGATGTAGGTGACGCAAACCGCTGTCATAAAGGCTGCCGGGATGAGGGCTACAAGGTAGCGCACACCTTTGGTGTTCATTGACAGATAGGCAGTTGCAGTCCAAAGGGCAAAGGCTGCAAGTGTCTGATTGGCCCAGCCAAAATATCTCCAGATTAGATTGAAACCGTCCTCGTCCTCGACATTGAACCACAACAGAAGGGATGCCAGCAGGAAGAGCGGGATGCATATTGCAAGTCTCTTGAGAATAGGTTTCTGGTCGAGGTTCATATAGTCGGCAATAATCAGTCTGGCACTTCTGAATGCAGTGTCTCCGCTCGTAATCGGAGCGACCACTACTCCAAGCACGGCAAGGATTCCGCCGACAACTCTCAGCCATTTCATTGAAACTGATGCCACCACCTTAGGTGCTGAGGCAGAAAGGGTTGAACCCACTTCAGCGGAACCTCCATCAAAGAAAAACCAGGATGAAACCGCTGCCCAGATCAGGGCGACGACACCTTCGGTAACCATTGCTCCGTAGAAAACCGGACGTCCAAGCCTCTCATTCTGAATGCAGCGAGCCATCATCGGACTTTGTGTCGCATGAAACCCGCTGACTGCACCGCAGGCAATGGTAATGAAAAGACAAGGGAAAATCGGCTGCCCGTTGAGAAGGCCTTTTTCCTGCCCGAGATTGCCTAGACCATCCCATATTTCAGGAATCGAAGGCCATTTGACAAGGAGGCATCCAAGCAGTGCCAGAGCCATAAATATCAACGCGAAAGCAAATACAGGGTAGATTTTTCCAACTATCTTGTCAATAGGCAAGATGGAGGCAAGTATGTAGTAGAGGAAAATCACCAGTACCCAAATCATTATGGAAATTGTGGAACTGTCACCGGCGATATCGCCCAGAATGAGAGCCGGGCTGTACACAAAGACAGTTCCCACCAAAAGTAGCACAAGTATGGAAAAGATGCCCAAAACCCTGCGGGTACCCTGCCCGAGGTATTTGCCCACCAGCACAGGCAGACCTGCTCCTCCATTCCTGACAGACATCATACCCGTCAGGTAGTCGTGGACAGCCCCCGCAAAAATGCAGCCCAGAACTATCCACAGATAGGATGAGGGGCCGAATTTCGCTCCCATTATTGCACCGAAGATCGGTCCTGTCCCGGCAATGTTCAGGAACTGAACCATAAACACCCTCCAGGAAGGCATCCTGACAAAGTCAACACCGTCGGCCTTTTCAATAGCCGGAGTGGCACGATTCGGGTCAGGCCCGAATATTTTTTCAATCAGACGTCCGTAAAGGAAATATCCCAGGACAAGGGCGAGGAGGCTGAGAAGAAATGAGTACATTGTTATGTTCGTATTGAATATTAAATATTTTCCAAAGCCTGCTGCAGATCGGCAATGATGTCATCGGCAGATTCAATACCGACCGACAGGCGCATCAGGTCGGGCGCGACACCGGCCTCGCGAAGCTGCTGGTCACTGAGCTGCCTGTGGGTGTGACTGGCAGGATGAAGGATGCAGGTGCGCGCATCTGCAACGTGAGTGACGATGGCAACGAATTTCAGGCTGTCCATAAACCTGACCGCATCCTCACGGCTTCCTTTCAGTCCGAAGGCAAGAACGCCGCAGGAACCGTTCGGGAGATATTTCCTGGCAAGGTCGTAGTAAGGGTCACCCTCAAGTCCACTGTATCTCACCCAGGCAACCTTCTCATTGGCCTGCAGCCATCTGGCCACCTTGAGAGCATTCTCGCAATGACGAGGCATCCTCAGATGGAGAGTTTCAAGGCCGATGTTCAGCAGAAAACTGTTCATTGGCGCCGGAGATGAGCCCAGATCACGCATCAGCTGCGCAATGATCTTTGCTATGAAGGCCTTCCGACCGAAATATTTGGTGTAGGTGAGTCCGTGATAGCTTTCGTCAGGGGTGCACAGCCCCGGGAATTTCTCCGCATTGGCCTCCCAGTCAAAGGTTCCCCCATCGACGACTGCACCGCCGACCTGCGATGCGTGCCCGTCCATATATTTTGTGGTTGAATGGGTTACCACATCAGCTCCCCACTCGAAAGGACGGCAGTTGATAGGTGTTGCAAATGTGTTGTCAACGATGAGCGGGACGCCCTTTTTGTGTGCAATACGCGCAAAGCGCTCTATGTCAAAGATTTCCCCTCCGGGATTGGAAATAGTCTCTCCGAAAAGGCATTTTGTCCTCGGAGTGAATGCAGCCTCGATTTCCTCGTCGCTTGCCCCCTGATTGACAAAAGTACATTCAATTCCCATCTTCTCAAGGGTCACCCCGAAGAGATTGAAGGTTCCGCCGTAAATAGCACTGGTCGAGACGATGTGGTCTCCTGAATGGCAGATATTCATCACCGCGTAGAAATTCGCCGCCTGCCCCGAAGAAGTCAGTACACAGCCCACTCCCCCTTCAAGTTCGTTGATTTTCGCCGCAACAGCATCACAGGTGGGGTTCGCGAGGCGCGTGTAGAAATACCCGTCCTTTTTGAGGTCAAAAAGGTCAGCCATTTCCTCGGTAGAGGAATATTTAAAAGTCGTGCTCTGGTAAATCGGAAGTACCCTTGGCTCCCCATTCTGCGGCTTCCAACCGCCCTGAACACATATTGTGTCGAGGTTCTTTTTCATATTTCGGAAATATTTAATATTTAATATTCAAAATC
>CAMEBJ010000152.1 GCA_945912085.1 uncultured Bacteroidales bacterium
GGTCAGTGCCGGTCCTTTTCAGTTTATATGGAGGAATATTTAAAAAAATAGGCAGAGCCGTAAGCCGGTTTCTGTTTTAATCTGTCATTTATCTTCGCAACCTACCCCTCGGCGGGAGCGGGCAGCCCCCATGTGCCGATATATTTGGTCTTGCAGGCCCCGGTGCCGTACCCGTGGGATGTCGCCACCACACGCCGTGGGCTCTTGCCCCACATTTTCACCCTTGCCCTTGCGGGCGGTTGTTTTCTGTTACAGCTTGCCTGAGATTACTCCCACCTGCGCTTTCCGCAGCGGGGTGCCCTTTCCTGTCCGGACTTTCCTCTGAAGATTACTTCAGCGACAGAAGCGTTCTGCCTATTTTAATCCCCCTACCTCCTAATAAGGTTATTTATATCCTAATTTGCGTTCGCGTTTGTCATTGCGTGCGTTGACTCTTGTCACTTCCTTTTCGAGGGCAGGAGTAATGTCAACGCATTTCTTGTGGCATTGCATTGAGCGGGAATACATCCTGCCGACGCAGAAATTGCTGTGCTCGCACGCACTGCAATGATTCGGGTCAGCCTTCATCTTGTTCACGAAATCCGTGTCTTCAAGGACGGCGCGTCCCATCTGAAGAAGAGGAAAACCTGCGTCAATGACCTTGTCTGCACTCTTCCTGTCAACGACTCCACCGACATATATGAACGGGTAGTCCGGCATCGCAGCCTTGAATTTCAGCGCGTCCTCAAGGAAGAAAAGCTTCTTGAAAGGCACTGTGGGAGCGACAATCCTGCCACCGGCAAGCACCCCGGCCTTGAGCCACCATTGTTTCCACGGGAAGTAGTGCACAATGGTTTTGACGGGGAACTCTCCTCTCATCACATACATAGGTGCCCTGCTGACGAATCCTCCGGAAAGGGTTATTGCATCAACACCCATCTTGCGCAGTTCCTTTGCCACCTCAATAAGTTCCTCGGTGGTCTGTCCGCCTTTGAAACCGTCGCTGGTGTTCAGTTTTGCGGTCACTGCGATTTTCCCGTCAGCCGCCTTGATGACTTCCTCGAAGCACATCTTCATAAAGCGCATCCTGTTCTCCAGACTGCCTCCGAACTCGTCCTTTCGGCGGTTGGTGTAAGGAGAAAGGAATTGGGAAATGAGATATCCGTGGCCCGCATGAACTTCGACCGCATCGAAACCTGCTTTCATTGCGAGTCTGACAGCCTGTCCGAACGACTTGACGACATAATCGATATCATCCCTGTTCATCTTCCTGTAGAAAGTCGGAGAATAGAGGTTGAAACCGTTTATTGCTCCCATCGGTTTGCAGTGACAGGTGCTCCTGTGTGTCATATTTCCGCAATGTCCCAGCTGGATAGAGGCTTTTGCACCCTCGGCGTGGATTGCATCGGTCAGTTTCTTCAAATCGGGAACAATCTCCTCACGCATACAAAGCTGGGTGTCGAAAGAGACTCCGCTCTGACAGACAGCCGCATATGCCACAGTTGTCATCCCGATTCCGCCTCTTGCCACGGCAGTGTGATAGTCGAACAGTTCCTGAGACGGGCGGTTACCCGGACACATCGCCTCAAATGCTGCGGAACGGACTGTCCTGTTCCGCAATTCAACAGGGCCAAGTTTATAAGGTGTAAAAAGATCACTCATATTTACCAAATAAATGGAATAAGATGTTTCTTGTTCAGTTCCTTGTACTCGTCACCGAATTCGGCCTCGTACTTCTCGGTGAGTGATTTTGCCCTCGGGGCAAGGTTTGCGAATGTCCAGATTGCGAAAAGCAGGCCTGCGGGTGACCAGGTGAGGATTGCATATCCGACCCATTCGGTCAGTTCACCGAAGTAATTGGCTGAAGTAACGTATTTGTAAAGGTGTTTTTTCGGTATGTAGTGTTTTGTGTCTCCCGGCTTGCGGAGATGTCTGATGACATTGTCCGAATCAAGATTTATCAGCATTCCCGTGAAGAAAATCACGCTTCCGATGATGAATTGAGGCGAGGAGAACCATTCTGCAGTGTACATTCCTGCTGGAGCAAACCTGTAGAGCCAGGCTGCGATGAAATAGGAATTCAAAGTGTTGAAAGTCATGCCCATCAGCATTATCGCAATCGGCATCTTGCTCTTGCCCCTCATCAGGAAAGGGAAGATGAACGACCTCTGGAAGTAATGCAGGAGGAAAAACCCGGCCATCGTGTACAGGACAATCTTTGAATTGCCTGTCTCGGCTCCGGAACCGGCAAAATCAAGGGTGTGGTAAAGCAGGAAAAGGAATGCAGGAGCCTCCATCAGAATCCAGGCTATGCGGTTGCTGATTTTCGGTCCCCAGTTGCTGCTTGAGAGGTATCCGTAGCCGGCTTTGAAGTAGAAAAGCGCAATATAGACGATGATTGCCATCACCACCATTGCCGCCATCATAATATAGTATGTCTGCATTAATCAGTCAAATTTGTAAAACCGACCGCAAAGGTAATAAAGATTTTCGCAAATCAGTTTTTTTAATTACTTTTGTGCCCCTGTTAACGGTAAATTTTCTTGTATGAACACAAAATATGTTTTCGTTTCAGGTGGCGTGGCCTCATCCCTCGGTAAGGGCATTATTTCAGCATCATTGGCAAAACTCCTTCAGTCCAGAGGTTTGAGAGTCACAATCCAGAAGTTTGACCCCTATATTAACATCGATCCGGGAACCCTCAATCCTTACGAGCACGGCGAGTGCTATGTGACCGAAGACGGGGCTGAAACCGACCTTGACCTCGGACATTACGAGAGATTCCTTGGAGTGCACACTTCGAAGGCGAACAATGTCACCACAGGAAAGATTTACAACACGGTCATCAGCAAGGAACGCGAAGGGGCCTATCTCGGAAAGACCGTCCAGATTGTTCCCCACATCACTGACGAAATCAAGCGCAGGATGCTCCTTCTGGGAAAAACCGGGAACTATGACGTGGTAATCACCGAAATCGGAGGAACTGTCGGTGATATGGAATCCCAGCCTTTCGTGGAGGCTGTCCGTCAGCTCCAGTGGGAACTTCCCGAGGAGGACTGCCTCACAATCCATCTGACACTCGTCCCTTACCTCAGCGCTGCCAAGGAACTCAAGACCAAGCCGACTCAGCATTCAGTCCAGATGCTCCAGCAGAGCGGAGTCCAGCCGGACATCATCGTCTGCCGCACCGAGCATCCTCTCACTCCGGAACTCCGCAAGAAAGTCGCCCTTTTCTGCAATGTGAAGCCCGGCCACGTGATTCAGTCAATTGATGCTCCGTCCATATATTCCGTTCCTCTCAATATGAAGGAAGAGAAACTTGACAGTCTGGTAATCAATCACTTTGGATTCAAGGACCTTCCGGAGCCCGACCTCAGGCAGTGGAATGCTTTCCTCGACAGGCTTTTCAATCCGAAATTCACCGTTGACATTGCCCTTGTCGGCAAATATGTGGAACTTCAGGATGCCTACAAGTCCATTCTGGAGTCATTCGTCCACGCAGGTGCTGCCAACGAGTGCAAGGTCAATGTCCACAGCATCCACAGCGAGTTCCTCAATGAAAGCAATATCGAAGAGAAACTTTCCTCGATGGATGCCATCCTCGTCGCTCCCGGATTCGGAGAGAGGGGAATCGAAGGGAAGATTCTCGCAGTGAGGTATGCCAGGGAGCACAATGTGCCATTCTTCGGAATCTGCCTGGGAATGCAGATGTGCGTTGTGGAGTTTGCCAGGGATGTCCTCGGACTGAAGGAGGCGATTTCAACAGAGGTCAATCCGGCCACTTCCGCACCGGTCATCGACCTGATGGAAGACCAGAAGAGCACCACCATAAAAGGCGGGACAATGCGTCTTGGCGCATACGCCTGCAAACTGGAAAAGGACTCCCTCGCCGGCAGGATTTACGGCTCAGAGATTATTTATGAGCGTCACCGTCACAGATACGAGTTCAACAATGCCTACCTTGAAGCAATGGAGGCAGCCGGAATGAAGGCTTCCGGAAAGAATCCGGACACCGGCCTTGTGGAGATTGTCGAGATTCCTTCCCATCCATTCTTCATCGGAGTGCAGTTCCATCCGGAACTCAAGAGCACACCAGAGCATCCTCAGCCTATTTTCGTGGCCTTCGTGAAAGCCGCAATGGAGTATCGCAGGAACAAATGAGTCTTGTCTGCAAAATACGGTTTATGATGTGCTGTGCCGCCGTCCTGCTCCTGTGCTCATGCGCGGGGGCGAAGGTCCGCAGGTACAAGGTCGAGGTAGCAGGGGAGTATCCTCACGATGTCACTTCCTACACCCAGGGCCTCTTTTTCCGCGGAGGGCAGTTGTACGAAAGTACG
>CAMEBJ010000153.1 GCA_945912085.1 uncultured Bacteroidales bacterium
CTGTCCTGAGACAGATTTCTGTCAGTATTGACCCTTGGGATGTCGCACTGGAACGGTTGGAGAGGTTCCTGGCCTTTAGATTGCTCCTGCAGATTCCCTGGAGTTCTTCAAGGATTTCAGCATTGGAGTAACTCTCGTTGGGCCGTATGTCAATGACGAAACTGCATCTGTCAGGAATTACATTGTGGGCTGTCCCGGCGTATATCTGTGTGACATTCAGGTTGATGTCTCCCATTCTGGACGGCCTCGTGAATCTATGCCCGCGGATTTTTTCAATGTCTTCAATTGCAATGTAGATTGAATTGACGCCTTCGTTTCTTGCCGCGTGTCCGCTTTCTCCTTTGGCTTCTGCATCAATCACAAGCAATCCTCTTTCAGAAATCGCAGCCTTCATTCCGGTCGGCTCTCCGACGATTGCGTGGCTGATCCGACTTAATCGCATTTCCCACAATGATGTCATTCCGTCTTTGCCGGATTTCTCCTCTTCGCAGGTAAGTACGAGAGTCAGATTTGTGTTTATTTTATTATTTACGGTATATAAAAAAGTCTGAATCATCGAGACGCAGGATGCTCCGTCATCATTGCTTCCGAGTCCGGCGACAATCTCATCGGGGCTCTTTACCTCTTTTCCCGTCATCTCCGAAATAATTGCTGCCGCCCGGGAATAATCCGGGCTTAAGGGGTCGAAGTCATATCCTGAAGCAGGCTGGACCGTGTCGATGTGTGCGCACAGCATCAGCGTCGGCTTTGTGCTGTCCGCGATGTGTTCCGCAACTATGTTGTTTCCGATTCTTTCAAAAGGAATCTTTTTCTCTTCAAGATATGAACACAGCAGCGTACAGACCGCCTCCTCTTCGAAGGATGGTGACGGCACTGCCACCATCCTTCTTAGCAGCCCTGCCGCCTCCCAAGTCATTCCCTTTATCCCTTCAATTTCCATATTTCTATTTCAAAACAGTCCCGACATTATTGAGCAGATTGGAGGCGTGCTTGATGACAACCCTTTCGACCCCTGAGCCAATTGCCTTGAAAGCATTTGAGAGTTTCGGAATCATCCCGTCAGCAACCTTCCCCTCCGCTTTCAATTTCTCAAACCCCTCTCTGTCAATGGATGGAATGACACTCTCCTCGTCATCCCTGTCCATCAGCACCCCTTTCTTCTCAAAGCAGTAAACAAGTTCAGTCTCAAATCCTTCCCTTGCCATTGCAATGCTCACTGATGAGGCGATGGTGTCCGCGTTGGTGTTCAGCAGGTTTCCCTGTCCGTCGTGGTTGATGGCGCACAGAACCGGCACAATGTCCTCCCCAACGAGTTTTTTTAAGAAGTTTCCGTTCACGCTCTCCGCAGTGACGTCTCCCACAAATCCGTAGTCAACCATCTGTCCTCCGATTTCCACGGGGGGACGGCGCACAGCCCTGATGGCATTCCCGTCTGCTCCGCTCAAACCGATGGCATTGCATCCCGCACTTTGCAGAAGCGCAATTATGCTCTTGCTGCACCACCCGGCGTAAACCATCGTGACAATCCTCAGAGTCTCTTCGTCAGTCACCCTCCGGCCCTCAATCATCACCGGCTCCATCCCGAGGCCTTTCTGAATCCTGCTTGCCAGGACCCCGCCTCCGTGCACAAGGGCCTTCTTCCCCGGCAATGCGGCGAAATCTTTCGTGAACTGATTGAGCAGCAGAGGGTTGTCAACGATGTTTCCTCCGATTTTTATGACCTTCAACCTTTCCATGGCTGTCAACTGATTTTCTTGTTTTCAGTCATTTCCCCCTGAGGAATGACCTCATCAGAGCGAGAGAAGAATCTCCTTCAGCACGGTCTGTGCGGAGACAACCCTGTTCGCAGCCTCCGGAATGACAATCGATCTCTCGCTCTCGATGACATCGTCAGTCACAATCATATTCCGTCTGACCGGGAGACAGTGCATAAAATAGGCATTGTCAGTGAGGGCCATCTTCCTGCTGTCAACCGTCCAGCTCCTGTCTGTGGACAGTACCTTTCCGTAATTGTCCCCGGAGTATGCCGCCCAGTTCTTCGCGTAGATGAAATGTGCTCCCTCGAAAGCCTTGTCCTGGTCGTATTCCACTTTTGCATTTCCGACAAAGGATGGGTCCAGTTCGTAGCCGTGCGGATGAGTGATGACAAATTCATAGTCTGTCAGGTTCAATCCTTCTGCAAACGAGTTCGGAACGGCCTGGGGGAGAGCCCTCGGGTGCGGCGCCCAGGTCAGTACCACTTTCGGCCTTTCTACTGTCTTGAACTCCTCGATGGTGATCATGTCCGCAAATGTCTGGAGAGGATGCCTGGTTGCAGCCTCCATACTGAAGACCGGCCTCCCTGAATATTTTATGAACTGGTTGAGTATGACCTCATTGTAGTCATCTTCCTTGTTTTCGAACCTGGCGAACGACCTGACTCCGATGACATCGCAGTAGCAGCCCATCACCGGGATTGCCTCGAGCAGATGCTCCGGCTTGTCCCCGTCCATTATCACCCCTCTTTCCGTCTCCAGTTTCCAGGCGCCCTGATTCACATCCAGGACGATTACATTCATTCCCAGGTTCATTGCTGCCTTCTGGGTGCTGAGCCTTGTCCTCAGACTTGAATTGAAGAAGATCATCAGCAGGGTTTTGTTCCTGCCGAGCTTCTGGTCAGCAAAAGGATTTTCCTTTACATATTTCGCTTTTTGGAACGCCTCGTTGAGGTCTCCCAGTTGTTTTACCGATGTGAAATGTCTCATAATCTTTACTCAAGTTCATAAATTATCTGTCACCGTGAGGCTAGTGCTTAATTCAGGCCATTTCGGATGTGGTTTCTCTCCAGGCCTGCACAAAATCCTGTGCCGTCTCTTTTGTGATTGTCAAGGAAGGAAGCAATCTGATGACAGATGCACCGGCAGCCCCGGTGAAGAAATGTTTCCCGAACAGAAGCTTGTCCCTCAGACCCTCATAACCATCTTGCAGTTCAAGACCTATCATCAGTCCTCTTCCGCGATACTCTTTCAGTGCCGGGTCAAGGCTGCCTCCCACCGGGGCGAATGCCTCCCGGAAATACTCCCCGACAGCAGCGGCATTCTCTACAAGATGTTCATTCTCAATGATGTCCAGCACAGCCAATGCCGCTGTACAGGCCAGATGGTTTCCTCCGAAAGTTGTCCCAAGCATACCTGTAACCGCTTTGACCTTAGGACTGATCAGCACTCCTCCAATCGGGAATCCATTGGCCATCCCTTTGGCTACTGTGACAATGTCTGCCTCTATTCCGGCAAACTGGTGCGCAAAAAACCTCCCTGTCCTGCCGTAACCGGACTGGATTTCATCCAGAATCAGCAATGTGCCCGTTCTTGTGCACAACTCCCGGAGTGTCCTGAGGAATCCTTCCGTGGGTTCATATATCCCTGCAACCCCCTGGATTCCCTCAATGATGACTGCCGCATATTCCTTTGACTGCAACTCCTTTTCCGCTGCAACTTCATCATTAAGAGGAATATAGGTCACATTCTTCGAGTAATTGAAAGGGGAGCGCAGCCTTGGGTTGTCAGTGACTGCCACCGCTCCGGATGTCCTTCCGTGAAAAGCCTTCCGGAAAGCCAGGATGCGGCTCCTTCCGGTGTGGAAAGATGCGACTTTCATCGCATTCTCATTCGCCTCAGCCCCGCTGTTGCAAAGAAAAAGCGAATGTGCGGTGTAGCCGCTGACCTTGCCCAACCGTGCTGCAAGGTCTCTCTGAAGTGAGTTCTGCACCGCATTGGAATAGAATCCGAGCCTTCCCAACTGCTCGGAGACCATCTTTACATAATGTGGATGGCAATGTCCGACCGAGATGACGGCGTGTCCTCCGTAAAGGTCGGTGTATTCAACCCCGTCCTTGTCCCAGAGTTTTGTACCAAGTCCTCTGACCGGTTCAATATCCCATAATTTATATACTTCAAACAGGTTCATATTTCCTAAATTTAGGAATCTTCAAAAAATAAATCTAAAACGCCGAAGGCTTCAGCCTCAATCCCTCGGCTTCCTCAAAACCGAACATAATATTCAGATTCTGCACGGCCTGTCCGGCCGCTCCCTTGACAAGATTGTCGATGACAGAGGCGATGTGTACATATTCCCCGTGCACCTCCAGATGCAGGAGTCCCTTGTTGGTGTTCACCACATCCTTGAGCGAAATGTCGCTGTCGCTGTGGAAGACGAAAGGGGAGTGGCTGTAATAGTCCTCGTACAGTCTGCGGTAATCCTCCTGGCTCATCCCCGGGACAGCCTTTGTGTAAACG
>CAMEBJ010000154.1 GCA_945912085.1 uncultured Bacteroidales bacterium
CCGAAAATATATATCGAGACATACGGCTGTCAGATGAACGTCAACGACAGCGAAGTGATCCTCAGCATAATGCAGGATGCCGGATATGTCCTGACCGACAACATCAACGAGGCTTCCCTCATCCTTGCGAACACCTGCTCGATCAGGGAGAATGCCGAGCAGCGCATCTGGGGCAGGATTGACCAGTTCAGGCTTCAGAAACGCAGGAGGGACGGAGTGGTCATCGGAATTGTCGGATGCATGGCCGAGAGACTGAAGGACAAGCTTCTGGAAAACGGCACGGTTGACATCGTGGCAGGACCTGACTCCTACCGCTCGCTCCCGGAACTGGTCAGGGCGGTTGCGCCGGACAAACCTCAAATCAACGTTATGCTTTCGCACGAGGAGACCTACGCGGACATATCCCCTGTCAGGATGGACAAAAACGGCGTGAGTGCCTATATTTCAATAATGAGAGGCTGCAACAACGTCTGCTCCTACTGCGTGGTTCCTTACACCAGGGGAGCCGAAAGGAGCCGGAACCCGCAGAGCATCGTGCGCGAGGCCCGGGAATTGTCCGAGAACGGCTACAAGGAGGTCAACCTTCTGGGACAGAACGTGGACTCCTATCTCTGGAGAGACCCTGAGAATCCGGAGGTTACAGTGAACTTCCCGGAACTTCTGGAAATGGTTGCACAGGTGGACCCGAAGATGAGGGTGAGATTTTCGACATCACATCCGAAAGACATCAGCGACGAGGTTATTCTGATGATGGCCAGGTACGAGAACATCTGCAAGCACATTCACCTTCCGGTTCAGTCCGGCAGCAATGCAATGCTTGAGAAGATGCGCCGCAGATACACCCGTGAATGGTATCTTGAGAGGGTAGCGAAAATCCGCTCGGTCATTCCGGGATGCGGAATCTCCACCGACATCATCGCGGGATTCTGCTCCGAGACCCCTCAGGATCACGAGGACACACTTTCACTGATGAGGGAGGCAGGTTTCGATGCAGCCTTTATGTTCGCATATTCCGAGCGTCCGGGCACCCTCGCCGCAAGGCACTACCCCGATGACATCCCTTACGAAGTCAAGACTGCGCGTCTGAATGAGATCATCGCCCTCCAGGGACAGCTCAGCCTTGAAAGCAACAGACGTGACGTGGGCAAGAGATTCGAAGTGCTCATCGAAGGAACTTCCAAAAGGGATGAAAAAGAGTTCTGCGGGAGGACATCCAGCAACAAGACCTGCGTCTTCGCAGCTCCGGGACACAAAACAGGTGACACCGTCAGGGTCGAAGTAATCTCCTGCACCAGTGCCACCCTTATCGCAAAGATGGTGGAGTAACTGCCTCTGCGGACCGGATCAGATCACTTCCATATCACTTGAAAGCATCCATCCCTGACGACCGTCGGCAAGACTGACGTTCCGCCATTGTCCGACCTCATCGAGGATGGTGATTTTCGTACCTTCGTGGAGAACGAAAAGGTCGGTGGAAGACTCTGCCGATGGAGCGCTCTTGACAGATGAAACAGGACGCATCACTATTGCCGTGTCAGCTTTCAGATAGTCGGAACGCTGCCAGAGGGAAAACCACAGGGCAATTGCCATCAGCAGCACACAGGCAATTGAGGTAAAGAAACCTCCCTTGCGCTCAGCCGCGGTCCTTCCCAGGAGGAAGAGCAGGAGCATAGCCAGGGCCAGTGCAAAGAACACCAGCGCTACAATAGCCCAGTTGTCGGAATCGATGACATAGCACAGTTTCCTCCACCACTGCACAAGTATGAATTCCGGAACGGCATCGATTCTGTCCTGGATGCGTGATGATGCAATCCCGAGATTGTACCACGCATCGGAACACGAAGGGTCGAGTTTCAGGGCTCTCTCGTAGAAAAGTATGGCGTGAGGGACGTCATCCCCCTTGAAATAACAGTCGCCTATGTTGCAGTACAGGTCCGCAGACTCAAGACCCAGGGAGGCGATTGAGTTGTACCCCTTGGCCGCATCAGCCCATCTGCCATCCCCGTATGCCGCCGTGGCCGCGTTCCAGAGGGAATCCACATAGCTGTCAGCCGCATTTGCCGCCGAAGAATCCGCGGGAGCGGAGATCGAAAATACCGAAATAAGGGCTGCAACCACGACAGCACCCGCTGTATTCCTGTTGTTTTTCACTTTCATACTTGTCTCGATTGATGAAATGACTCTCTCCGCCTGGTCGTACTGCGAGGACATCACATCGTGTCCCTGATCAGGAGAATATCGGGCATATTCACAAGCGTCAATCATTCCCGTGAAGGATTCAACCACATCCTGAGGTACGCCTGCCTCAAGGAATTTCGAGGCGATGACATCCTTGGAAAGTTCCCCGGAAGAAGTGTTGAGCTTGTCGGCCGCATAGCCGAGCAAAGTCCTGTGAAGTTCCTCGTAGAATGCGGAGTAGAGATTCTTTCCGAGATATTCCCTTGCGGTTCTCAGCCGTTTCACAGCCATCTTGTTGGCCCTGCGGTTCCTTGTTCCCGCAACGTCAGCCCTTCGTGAAGCAATCTTGCGCAGACCCAGCCACAGGCAAAGGGCCACGAGCACAATCAGACAGACTGAAAGCCAGAACGGCAATGACAGCACGAAGAAGCTGCCTTTTGGAGAAAGCCCTGACATTCTGGTCGATATGTACCTGATGTCCTCGTTCAGATTGCGGACACCCGTCCTGCCGACTTCGACAGGAGTGACGGCATCTGACGAGGCGCGGGTCTCCTTGCCCTTCTTCACCGTGAAATCCACGGCTGAAGTCGTCAGGGTTACATATTTCCCTGATGACACGTCGTAGTAGGCATAGTTCACCGGAGCGATTGTGAAATCTCCGTGACTGCGTGGAATGAAAGGATATTCGTAAATCACGGTTCCAACGGTCCCTCCCGTGCTCTTGTCGATGTTCTTGGTGACTTTTACGTCATAGACTTCCATATCCGGAGGGAAACTGACCTTCGGTGCCTCCAGCAGAGAGACATTTCCTCGTCCATTGACCTTGAGGATGAACGAGACAGCCTCGTGGGTTGAAATGGAATCGCGACTGATGGATGCTGAAATGTCGAACTTGCCGACTCCCCCGCCGAATGAGGCCGGAGCGCCGGATGGGAGAGGTTTGACAGTCACCCTGACAGCCGGGGTGGAAACTCTTTTGCGGACTGTCCTGTAGTCATCAAAAAAACCGTCGAATATGCTTGAACCCATTGAGGATGAGACCCTCACGTTCACGAGGCAGACCAGTTCGGCCGAATCGACAGTCATCTCTCCGGTCTGCTGCGGGATGAGGACCCATCTGCGCAGCACGGCAGTATTGTAAATCTGGCCATCAAGACTTTCGCGGGTAAATTCGATGTTGGTAGGGGCCTCGGTCTCCTGACTCCAGAATCCGTTGAACGAAGGGAAGCGGGCATCCTCGAATCCGGCTATATTCACCCTCTGGTAGAGTTTGAGAGTGGCCGTCACAGGTTCCCCGAGGACAACATTCTGCCTGCTTAGATTCAGGCGCATAAATATGTCATCACTGGCCACGGATGCACCGGAAGACGATGAACTCTGACCCGCAGCGGAGCCTGACTGCGAACGCGACCGGCCGGAAGATGAGCCTCCGGAGACCACTTCTATCGAAAATTGACGGGAACTTATCTCCTTACCCTTGACCTTTGCCGTAGCTGCTGGCAGTGAAAAAGTTCCTGCCTTCCGGGGCTGGAGGATGTAGGTATATGTCACCTGCGTTGACTTTGACCGTTTGCCGTTGATTATCTGAATACTGGTGGAGGAACCGGTCTGAGGACCCCACAGCAGCTGGAAATCATCCCCCTGGCTCCAGCTGAAGTCGGAAAGTTTGTCCTCTCCCTCAATAATGAATGTCACATTGAACTGCTCGTCGGCAGAGACCACATTTGGGGCTTCCACCCGGATTTCACTTTGAGCAAAGGCCGTGACTGCCAGACATACAGAGGCCACAGCCGTCAAAAATTTCAACTTCATAGTCATCCTGTTCTACCAATTCTTTTCCTTCTGTCTCGACTTCAGGGCTTCCGCCTTCTCCCTGTTGACCTTCTCCTGCGTCTCCTTTTCCTTGGCCTGAATGGCCTGGAGGAGTTGCTGGGCTGCCTGAGGGGTTATCTTCGGCTGCTGAGCGTTCTGATCCTGATTGTTCTGATTCTGGTTCTGATTGTTGTCCTGGTTCTGATTCTGATCCTGATTTTGATCCTGATTCTGGTTCTGGTCCTGATTATCCTGGTCCTGATCCTGATTCTGGTC
>CAMEBJ010000155.1 GCA_945912085.1 uncultured Bacteroidales bacterium
TCTTCCGGGGAAATTTCTATTTTCTTGGCCTCAAGAGTGTTGCGGTCGATTTCACACAGTCCTTCCCTGAAAGCGGCGACAATCACATTGCCAGATGCCAGAAAATCGATACCGCTGACGAAAGAATAGGAGTAGCCGGGTATTCCCAAATTGATGTAATCCATCCTGGCACCGTCCGCGCTTATCCTCATGACAAGGCCGTTTAAGACTCCGATCCACATATTGCCTTCTCTGTCGGGCTGCATGCAGAGAATCCACGGGCAATCCCATTGCCTCAGTACTTTCAATATGCTGTTCTCCTGTTTGCAAAGGAAGATCTTGTCCTGGGCCCCAATCCACAGTTTTCCGTCCTTTCCGGCTCTTAGGCAGGAGATGTATTGCTTGTTCCTTCGCTTGATAATGTTCCTTTCTTCCAGCCTGGTGAGTACCCCGGCGCTGAGGTCATAGTCATAGATGCCGTCGCTCAAGGTGGAGAAATAGATCCTCTCTTCGCATACATCCATGCTCAGAACGGATTTTCTGCCCAATACTGCATTCAGCACATTGTTGCTGAATTTGTCCTTGTAGGCATAGGAAATGCTGTAGCCCTGGTCGTAGGAGCACCACCATATGTTCTTTTCCGAGTCCTCAAATACGGCATTGAGCCTGAATTCCGGAATGTCAAAAGGGAAATCCGGGTCTCCCTGACGTGCAAAACTCCGCTCGCCGGGATTGTATGAATAATAGTCCCCTGATTCTGTGGCGAACAGCAGAGAGTTGTTAACCAGAAATATATGTGTGATGAAGCAATCCGTGAATGCGGTGTTTGAACTGATTTCGGAGGGAAGAGGAACAAATTTTTCTTCGGCTGTGCTCAAGACGCTCAGTCCTCTGTCAGTGTAGATCCATATCTTCCCGTCTGGGCCCATGCAGACTGAAACCGGGTTGCCGCAGGACAGCTCTATGCTTAACTCTAGTCTGAAATTGTCTATGTTATAGCAATATATCCTGTCTCCGAAAACCCAAAGCCTGTCATCCGGCGAAATGAAGGCCCCGGTCATATACTGCCAGTCGTTGGAATAGACTGCGAGCCTGCTTTCAAAGTTGCCGGATTCGCTGTTGTACAGGCTGATGGCATCGGCGGTGTTGATAAGTATCTTCCCGCTGCGGCTCTCCATAATTTGCACCACATTGTTGCTTTTGGTGCCATAGATTGGAATATAGTCAAAAGAATCGTCATCCCTGTATCTGCAGATTCCGTTCATGGTTCCGACCCAGAGCCGGCCGGTCTTGTCGCTCAGAAGACATTGGATCTGATTGTCCGGCAGACCGGAGTTGTCGTCGCTGCTGCAGAAATACTGGTGGTATTCGTGGGAGTCGAAGCGGTTCAGTCCACGGAAGGTGCCGAGCCAGATGTGGCCACTGCTGTCCTGAGCTATGGCGGTAATCCTGTTGTTCGACAGGCTGGAGGAAGTGACTCTCTCGGATGTGGTTTGTGCAAAGGCGGCGACGCAGCCGATTGAGGCAAGCGCGGCGATGATGAGTTTTCTCATTTGTGGTCAATCAATAATGCTGAAAGTTACAAAATAATTGGTATTGACACTATGTTTTGAACAAAAAGTAAAACAATTGAACGAAACGGAAAACAGGTTGAACCTTTAAGAAAACCAACTGAACAACAGAGAAAGACAAATAGAGGTATTATTGTGAAATTTGCAATCGTAAACCACAGTACACTAACGACATGAAAACATTTCTGAAATTTCTTGCATTTGTCGGCATTCTCACGGCGACGGCCGGATGCTGTTCCCGCAAGGGCTGCTGCTCCTCCGGAGAGGATAGCGGGATACTCGCCTCCTCTTCCGTAGCTGTTGCGCAGACCGCAAATGGCAAGGTCGCCGGATACATTCAGGACGGCGTCACCATTTTCAAGGGCATACCATATGCCAAAGCAAACAGATTCGAGGCTCCGGTCCAGGCCGACAGTTGGGAGGGCATACGCAGCTGCCGCCAGTACGGTCCGGTCTCGCCTCAGGGTGCGCGCTCCGGTTGGGCCAATGACGAAATCGCCTTCGCCTTCAATTGGAATGACGGCGTGCAGGGCGAGGACTGCCTCCGGTTGAATGTCTGGACTCCGGCCCTGGATTCAAGGAAAAGGCCGGTGATGGTATGGCTGCATGGGGGCGGCTATTCCGCGGGATCGGGCCAGGAACTGCCTTCCTATGACGGCACTTCACTTGCCTTCGCGGAGGACGTGGTGGTGGTCAGCATAAACCACAGGCTCAACGTGCTGGGCTTCCTTGACCTTTCGGCCTATGGAGAGAAGTACGCCAAGTCCGCAAATGCCGGACTGCTCGACATCGTCGCCTCACTTAAATGGGTAAGGGACAATATCGCGGCGTTCGGAGGCGACCCTTCCAATGTAACAATATTCGGACAGTCGGGCGGTGGAGGCAAGGTCACCACCTTGCTTGCAACCCCTTGTGCCAAAGGCCTTTTCCACAAGGCGATAGTTCAGAGCGGTTCCATGCTTCGCACTATGGAATCCAAGTACTCCCGCAAAATTGGCATAGCAACGGTGCGCAACCTGGGACTTGACGCGTCCAGCATTGACAAAATCTCGGAAGTGCCTTATGGAGAGCTGCTTGCGGCAGGGGAGAAGGCCATAGCGCAGGTTAAGGCCGAAGCTGACAGGGATGGAGTTGCAAGCTTTATCTTCGGCTGGGCTCCCACAGTAGATGGCGCCGTGCTTCCTTCCCAGCCTTTCGACCCTCAGGCGCCTGCCATTTCTGCGGAAATTCCTATGATAATAGGCACCACCCGTCACGAATTCTCAATGACCACCTATGTCCCGGCGCTTCGCAATGCAGGCAGGGAAGAGGTTATAGGTATTCTGAAGGGAAGATATGGTGAGGGAACCGAAAGATTCCTCGAACTTTTTGCAAAAGCCTACCCGGGCAGCAAGCCTGCGGATATGCTCGATGCTGACTTTGTCTTCCGTCCGGGCGCAATCGAGCAGGCTCTGCGCAAATCCCTTCAGGGTGCCGCTCCGGTCTATATGTATATGTTCAACTGGGAGTCGCCTGTACTCGACGGCATATTGCGCAGCACCCATTGCATGGAGATACCCTTCGTATTCAATAATGCGGACAGGCATGCGAGCATGACGGGCGGCGGAGCGCAGGCTATGGAACTCGCCTCGAAGATGAGCCATTGCTGGGCCGAATTCGCACGCTGCGGCAAACCGTCGGCCGAGGGCCTTCCGGAATGGGAGCCTTTCGAGGCCGAAAAGAGGGCCGTGATGTTCTTTGACAACACCTGCAAGATGAGCTACAGCCACGACAAAGAACTTATGGATTTCATAAGGCGGTATCCGACAAGAGGTTTCTAATCTATATCATATAATTATCAACACCAAATTCAAATGAGAACCAAACTAATCAATCAGGTAATGAAGGCAGCGCTCTGCGCATCGCTTTTCATTCTTGCCTGCCAGAATCTTGCCGCACAGGGGAGGATTTCGGCAAACGGTACGATAATCGATGAGAACAAAACTCCTATGATTGGAGTCAGTGTCATCGAAAAAGGCACTCAGAACGGCGTAATAACCGACATCGACGGTAAATGGGAACTCGATGTCGCCAATGGCGCAATTCTGGAATTCTCATTCATCGGCTACACTACAGTCGTTCTTCCTGCGGCAGCGGGCATGAATCTTCAGATGCAGGTTGACACCAGGGTACTTGAAGAGGTCGTGGTTGTCGGCTATGGCGTTCAGAAGAAAAGTTCCCTCACCGGTTCCGTATCTCAGGTGAAATCCGAGGATATGGAAGCCAGAACCATCACCACCGCCGGCCAGGCCCTTCAGGGCAAGACTTCCGGCGTACAGGTGCTCAGCGCTTCTGCAAGACCGGGAGCATCCCCATCCATCCGCATCCGTGGTATCAGTTCCAACGGTTCAAGCGACCCTCTTTATGTTGTTGACGGCCGTCTTACAAAGGATATTGCGGGAATCGACCCGAATGACATCGAGTCAATGGAGGTCCTCAAGGACGGTGCCTCGTCGGCAATCTACGGTGCTGAGGCTGGAAACGGTGTCGTTCTCATCACTACAAAGAAAGGAAAGGGAACAGGCAAGATCACATACGACTATCAGTACTCAAGCCAGAGTGTGTCGAAGGTCCCTCGCATGATGAACTCGGAGCAGTACATCGACTACTACAGCGAGGCAAACCTCATCTCTCTTGAGAAATTCTACAACAACTGGGATTTC
>CAMEBJ010000156.1 GCA_945912085.1 uncultured Bacteroidales bacterium
AGATTTTCCTTGATTTTCCCGCTGAGGGCCCAGTCGGCCTGCCCGGTGTACATCTGGCTACGTGTCCTCCCGTGAACGGTCAAGGCACCGATTCCCACATCCTGAAGTCTCTCTCCAAGTTCCACTATGATTTTGCTCTCGTCATCCCATCCGAGCCTTGTCTTGACCGTGACCGGCAGCGAGACTGCATCCACGATCATTCTGGTGATTTCCACCATCTTGTCAGGTTCGCGCATCATTCCGCTGCCTGCTCCCCTGCGGGCAATCTTGTTCACCGGACATCCGAAATTGATGTCAATGAAATCCGCCCCGTGTCCTCCCGCGATTTCAGCGGCACGCTCGGCCATTCTTGCAGCCTCTACCATAGCCTCCGGAATATTTCCGTAAATCTGAATCCCGATCGGGGCCTCATAGTCAAAGGTCACCAATTTCTCCAGAGCCTTCCTCGCATCCCTGATCAGCCCGTCCGAACTGACAAACTCCGTGTACATCACATCCGCGCCGAATTCCTTGCAGACGAAGCGGAAAGAAGCGTCTGTCACATCCTCCATCGGTGCGAGGAACAGAGGCTTTTCCCCGAGGTCAATATTCCCTATTCTCATTAAGTCAAATATTTTTTCATATTTTTGCGATGGCAAAGGTACAACTTTTGCGCTTGCCGCCCATCTGCGTTCAGAGAAAACTTCAACGACCAGTTTTTTTTATTACATTTGCGTCGGTTTTTTCAGAAGGAATCAGAAAATATATAATATATATGGCAAAAATATCAACAATCGGCGTCCTCACCTCAGGAGGTGACGCGCCCGGAATGAATGCGGCGATCAGGGCCGTGACAAGGGCTGCCATCTCCAACGGCTGGGCTGTAAAAGGAATATACAGGGGCTATGAAGGCCTTATCAACAATGAAATCAAGGACTTCACATCCGAGAAGGTCAGCAGCACCATCCAGAGGGGTGGAACCATCCTAAAAACTGCAAGGAGCGAGGAATTCATGACTCCGGAGGGCAGGCAGAAAGCCTACGACAATATGGTTCAGGCCGGAATCGATGCCCTGGTGGTCATCGGAGGGAACGGTTCCCTTGCAGGAGCGCAGATCTTCGCGCAGGAGTACGACGTGCCTTGCATCGGACTGCCGGGAACAATCGACAACGACCTCTACGGAACCGACTTCACCATTGGATATGACACAGCCCTCAACACCATCGTCGAGTGCGTGGACAAAATCCGTGACACCGCAACCTCACACGACCGCATATTCTTCGTCGAGGTGATGGGACGCGATGCCGGATTCCTGGCACAGAACAGCGCGATTGCAGCAGGAGCCGAGGCAGCCATCATTCCGGAGGACAAGACCGACGTCGACCAGCTGGAGCAGTTCATCAGCAGGGGTTTCAGAAAGAGCAAGAACAGTTCCATCGTACTTGTCTCGGAGAGCAAGAAGGACGGAGGGGCCATGCATTACGCCGAGCGCGTGCGCAAGGAGCATCCGCAGTACGACGTGCGTGTAACCATCCTCGGACATCTCCAGAGGGGTGGCACTCCGAGCGCATTCGACAGGATTCTCGCAAGCCGTATGGGAGTGGCCGCAATTGAGGCACTCAAAGACGGACAGCGGAACGTGATGGTGGGAATATCCAACGATCAGATTGTCTATGTGCCTTTCAACAAGGCAATCAAGAAGGACAAGCCGATTGACAGGGAGCTCATCAACGTGCTGAACGTGCTGTCAATCTGACGACGTGCAGTTACCGGCGGATTCCATATTTCTTAATCTATGAGTTGTTCAGACAAAATTCTTCTTGCCCCATATTACTGGACCCTGAGGCTCAGGCACAAGCTGTTCGACAGCGGAGTGCGGAAAGTTCTGGAGAGTCCGGTACCAACGGTGTGCATAGGGAACATCACTGTCGGAGGGACCGGCAAGACACCGCACACGGAAATGCTCCTAAGACTGCTGAGGGAATCCCCATTGAGTGACAAGCACATAGCCGTTCTTTCAAGGGGCTACAAAAGAAAGTCCAGAGGATTCAGGATTGTAAGTACCGGGGGAAGCGTCCGGGATTTCGGTGACGAACCCCTCCAGATCAAGAGAAAATTCCCGGACACTACCGTAGCAGTGGACAAGAACAGAATCGAGGGTTGCCGTCTCCTTGCCGAAGGAAAAGACGGATGTCCCCCTGCGGAAATCATCATCCTCGACGATGCATACCAGTACCGCAAACTGAAGGCTGACCTCTCCATCATTCTTGTTGACTACAACCGTCCGGTGTTCAATGACCATCTTCTCCCTCTGGGACAACTGAGGGACATTCCGGAAAGACTGCAGAAAGCTGATGTTGTGATTGTTACCAAATGCCCGCCATATCTCGACGAATGGGAAAGGAGCAAATGGAAGGACAGCCTCCGATTTGACGGGCCGGTGCTTTTCTCAACCATCGCCTACGACACTCTGGAGCCGGTCTTTCCCGAGGGTGACCGCAGATATGTTCACTCGCAGAGGGCGATTATGTTCTCCGGTATCGCGAACGACTCGAATCTGAAAAAACACCTGAGCGACAGCTACCGCCTTGTCCGCCATTTCAAGTTTGCCGACCACCACAATTTCAGCAGGTCGGACATCCAGGCTGTCTCACGCGCCTCAAAGGAATTCAACACTGCCGTCGTGGTGACCACAGAAAAGGACAGCCAGCGTCTTGCTGACTGTCCACACATTTCCAAATCCCTCAGGGAGAGACTGTTCAAGGTACCAATCCGTGTACACTTCCTCACGGATGATGCACGGGACATCCTTACTTCCCTGATAGTATCTCGTTTTGAAGATCGACAGAAGCATCGTGCACGGCAGTGAATATTTCCGTGACGACCTGCTCCGGAAGACCATATTCCCTGCCTTTCTCGACAGCCTTGGCAAGAAGGGAATCCCATCTTGAAGTCTGAAGGATGGCTATATTGTTGTCTTTCTTGTACTGGCCTATCTGGCGGCAGATTTTCATCCTCGAGCCGAGAGTATAGAGAAGATTCTCGTCAAGGACATCGATTTTCGCTCTGAGCTGGTCAATATTCTCCCTGTACTCAAGATTGTCAGTGTCATTGTCCCTGACCAGAAGGCTGAAAAGGATTTCCTTCAAATCCGGCGGAGTGAGCTGCTGTGCGGAATCGCTCAGGGCACAGGCCGGATTGCAGTGACTTTCAATCATAAGTCCCTCAAGACCAAGGTCCAGGGACCTCTGGGAAATTTCCTTGACGTACTCCCTCTTTCCCGCCATATGGCTCGGGTCGCAGAAGAAAGGCAGCTGAGGATAGCGGGACTTGAGTTCAACGGCAATCTGCCAGCCAGGTTCGTTGCGATACTTGATTTTGTCAAAGGTTGAGAATCCCCTGTGAATAACGCCCAACTTGGTGATTCCCACAGCATTGAGCCTTTCAAGAGCGCCAATCCAGAGATCAATGTCGGCATTGACCGGGTTCTTCACAAGCACAGGTATGTCAGTGTCCCGGAGCGCATCGGCAATCTCCTGCACCAGGAAAGGATTGGCAGTCGTTCTGGCACCGAGCCACACAAGGTCAACTCCGTGTTTGAGACACTCAAAGACGTGTTTCTCACTTGCCACTTCAGTAGCAATCTTCATCCCGTACTCTTTCTTCGCCTTCTGCATCCATTTCAGACCGGGAACGCCGATTCCCTCAAAGGAACCCGGATGAGTGCGCGGTTTCCAGATTCCTGCACGGAGCACGTGAATTCCGAATTCGTGCAGTCCCCTGGCAGTTTCCATCATCTGTTCTTCGCTCTCGGCACTGCAGGGACCTGCAATCACACAAGGACGAGGTTCAGTAAACATTCCCCATTCTGAAAGAGGAGTCAGTTCAAGTTTGTAAGCCATAGTTAATGTCGTTTTATCTGATTATTCTCTTTATTCTGTTTGCCTCGTTGATCAGTTCCCTGACCGAAGAATCGTCCCCTGTGGCAATCGCATCACGGAAATCATTCATCTTCCTCAGGTAGGTATCTATCACCCGGACCACATTCTCCCTGTTCTGCGAGAGAATCGGCACCCACATGTCAGCGCTGCTCTTGGCAAGCCTCACCGTCGATGAAAAACCTCCCGAGGCCAGGTCAAAGATATGTTTCTCGTTCTTTTCCTTCTCGAGGACCGTCAGCGCAAGGGCGAATGAGGTAATATGCGAAATATGGGACACATAGGCCGTGTGAATGTCGTGATTTTCTGCGGACATATATATTTGTC
>CAMEBJ010000157.1 GCA_945912085.1 uncultured Bacteroidales bacterium
CACCTCATTCTCCCACGGCATCGCCACCGTATTTCCGCTGATATTTACAACGATTATTTCAGAGTTGATTTTTGCCAGGGATGAAATAAGGGAGTTCTGGGAATATGGCAGGTCAAAGCTCTTTCGATCATAGCTTTCGGCATCCTGATACTTTTCTTTGTTCAGACCTGCGACAATAACAACTATATCGGCTCTCTCCGCAGCCTCCAGTGCCGGAGCCAGGTCAAGTTCCCCTTTGCTTGACCAGGCTTGGACATACTCAATTTCAGCCTCGGGCAAAGCCGTTTTCAATCCGTCCAGAGGTGAGATTTCGTATTTTGCCTTCAGGGCGGAGCTACCGCCGTTGTCTGTCATACTCCTCACTGCATTCTCCCCTACCACCAAAATATGTCCGGCATTTTCAAGAGGCAGGATACCGTCTTCGTTCTTCAGCAGGACTATGCTCTCCGCCCCTATCCTGCGGGCTGCTTCCGAATGTTCCGGACACACAAATTTTCCAAAACTTTTTTGATGGGACATCGCTGTCCTCATATTCAGTCGGAGAATCCTTCTTACTTTCTCATTCAGAATGAGTTCCGAAGTCTTTCCCTGCCTGAGCATATCCAAATACGGAGCGGCAAGATGATAATTTTGATACTCATTGTCAGTCTGTGAAGCAAGTCCGTCAGTCTTTGTGCCGAATTCCATATCAAGCCCGTTTTCTATGGCCTGCAAAGTATTGTGAGTCCCGCCCCAGTCACTGACAAGCACTCCGTCGAAACCCCACTCATCCTTGAGAATCTCTGTCATACGGCTGTTGTGGCAGCAATGCTGATTCAGGTAAAGGTTGTAGGATCCCATAACTGCCCACACACCTGCATCCTGTACCGCCGCCTTGAATGCCGGAAGATATATTTCATTGAGGGCACGGTCACTGACTATGACATTGGTGGTGTGGCGGTTGGTTTCCTGATTGTTCAGGGCAAAATGTTTCACGCAGGCTGCAACTCCCTTTGACTGCACACCCTTGATATAAGGAACAACCATCGAAGAGGAGAGTACAGGGTCCTCACCCATATACTCGAAATTCCTTCCGCACAAAGGGGTACGGCAGATATTGCATCCCGGTCCGAGCAGGACATGCTTGTTTCTGTAACGGGCTTCCTCTCCAAGACATTCTCCATAGAGCAGGGCCAGGTCCGGATTCCAGGTTGCGGCAAGAGCACTCAGTGCAGGATATGCGGTACAGGAATCATTGGTCCATCCGGCTCTTTTCCAACTGTCCCACAGCACTTCTGCCCTGACCCCGTGAGGTCCGTCGGTAAACCATAGTTCCGGAATACCCAGACGGGGCACACCCGCAGAAGAAAAACGGGACTGAGCGTGCAGCACGGCAACCTTTTCCTCGAGAGTCATACGTGAGAGGGCATCCTCCACCCGCCTTTCCACAGGCTTGCGCGTGTCCAGGTAAACGGGAGTGTTTCCAGCACATCCGTACAGTACGGCAACAGCAAACAGAAGTATAATCCTTTTCATATCACTTGGTTTTCGGAATTCAAATCAAGGTCTATCAACACCTTCATTGCAGTCTCTCTGTGCGAGTCCAGATAGGCATAAGCCTTGTCGTATTGTTCAAGCGGAAAGCGGGCGGAAACAATTGGGGAAAGCTTCACCCCACCTTTGGAAACCGCCTCCACAGCTGTCAGGTAATCCTCGTGAAGGTACATCATAGTACCTATGAGAGAGAGTTCGTGTTCCCCGAGATGAAACATACTCAAAGAAGGGTCTTTCCCGAAAACAGCAACCACAACTATGCTTCCGCCTTTCTCCACGCCGGCCATCAGGGAACGGATTGAACTTTCCACCCCTGCGACTTCAAAGCCTACCTGAAAGCCCTCATCTGAGAAACATTCCTTACAAGCCTCTTCCAACGATATTTTACTGACATTTGCAACATTCTCAATCCCACATTCCGAAGCTGTTTTCAACCTGCTGTCACAGATATCCGTAACCAAGACCTTGCGGGCACCCCTCAATTTTGCGAATTGCGCCACCAGATTTCCGATTGTTCCGGCTCCGGAAACAACTACATTTTTCCCTTCAAGGCTTGTCCTGCCACTTGCGTGGGCTGCCACGGCAACAGGTTCTATCATAGCTCCATAATCCAGCGACATTCCTTCTGGAAGCTTTACAATCCTGTCTTCATCAATAATGATTAAATCAGATGCTGCACCATCAGCCTGAAATGCCTGAACCCTGAGATTTTCACAAACATTGTATCTACCCTTACGGCAAGGTCCGCATTTGCCGCACACAAGTTGAGGTCTTGCTGTAACATTGTCACCTACAGAAGCAATACTGACCTGAGAACCTGTCTTGACTACTGTGGCGGAGTACTCGTGCCCCTGAACGACCGGATAATAGGTTGCAGGATGAGTACCGTGCCAAGAATGGACTTCAGAGCCGCATATTCCTATGCGTCTGACCCTGAGCAGGAGCTGTTTCGGTCCCACTTCAGTAATTTCCGGAACGTTTCTGAATTCCAGAACTCCGGGTGACATTAATCTTACCTGTCTCATTTATCTATAATTTTTGAAGGTTTACCGAGCAGACAGACAGCTGTACTCACAACAGCTCCTACAGGAGCCCACCAAGTCCAGGCAATGACCACTCTGTGACCGAATAAATACTCCGTCAGGGGATTCATAATATAAGGCTGCATAATGAGCACTACTAACAGTCCTGAGACCAAAGCCGCGATTACGCTGAATGTGTTGCCCCTTTTCGTGAATAATGCCGTTATGAACACTCCCAACATTCCCGCATAGGAAAAACACATTACACCTGTGGCAAAATCTACCAGGTTCAAGCCTGAGGCCTGTTGCATCAATGCGGTCAGAATGGCAAATCCGGTCAGAAGAACCCCCATCAGGACAGACATCATTCTGGAAGAGGTAATTTGGCTTGCATCTGAGGTGACCGCCCTGCCCCTCTTTTCCATAAAAGGCAGATACAAGTCGCTGACAAAGCTCGATGCCATTGCGTTGATTGCGGAGTTGAAACTGGAGAGGGCTGCCGACAACAGACCTATTATCATCAAACCCCTCAGGCCCACGGGCACATTGTTTTTGATGTATTGCGGAAAGACATCTCTTGCATCGGTGAAAAAACCAGAGGCTGCTCCCGCTGCGGGGTCGCAAGAGTATTTCACATAAAGGAGTAATCCTATTGAAAGGAAGATGAAGACTATAGGAATAGCCATAAGTTGCGAAACCACCAGGGACGAACCGGCCTTCCTGACACTGCGGCAAGTCAGCTGGCGCTGAACGAACTCGTGGTCGGTACTGAACTGGGCAAATTTGAATATGGCGTATGCAAACAAAGCCCCTATCAGGTTGTATGGACTGGTAAAATTGAAGGAATCATCAACCAGCATCAACTTGTTTCCTGATGCCCAACCTTGAAACGTGCCGTCTGTAGACAAGGAGTAACCGGCCTGCTGAGGAAGCTTGATCATACCGTCCTTCAAACGGGCTATTATCTCCGCCAGACCCAGGTCAAGAGAATTGAATATCAATATCAGAGCCACGAGACCTGTGCCGACAACAAGCAGAATCTGCAGGGCATCAATATAAATCAGGCCCTTGATTCCCCCTGCCATAGTATAGACAGTACTTATGATGCCCAGAATGATTATGGAATATACTATGAACCTGAAATCTATACACCCGAAGCAGATAACAGAAATTGCTATTGCTGCTATGAAAAGTCGGGAACCGGAGGTAAACAACTGTCCGAGAAGGAACATCAAGCTCGTTGACTTCTTTGCGGTTGCACCGAATCTGTTTCCTATGTAGCCATAGATTGTTATGGTGTTGCATCTGTATAATTTCGGAAGCACTAAAGCAGCTACAAATATTCCGCCTATGACTGCACCGACACAACTCATTATGAACGTCAGGTTTGTGTTGAAACCAAGTTCGGGAGAGCCGACAAAAGTACCGGCACTGATTGATGTTCCGGTTGCCGCAAGAGCCACAAGCCAGCCGGGCATAGACCTCCCGGCAGCAAAATAATCATCAACGTTTCTGTTCTTTTTCGAGAAGAAAAAGCCTATTGATGTCAGCACTATCAGAAACAGTGCAATAAATATCCAGTCAATTATTCCCATATCAGCAGTCCTCGCTTCTTGCAGCAGTTGTGTCTATAAGTGTATATATCTGTGTATAAGGTTTGTTCGGGTCTCCA
>CAMEBJ010000158.1 GCA_945912085.1 uncultured Bacteroidales bacterium
ACGCCATTTAATGAAGAAAGTTTCAATTCATCAGCAATTTTCTGATTAATGTCAGTCATTGTGATGCCCAGAAGGGCACGTTTCACGCTGCCGAAGTCGATGAGGTCGTCAACAATCTTCTTAACCATGTTCACAGGAATAGCAAATGAGTAACCTGCGTAAGATCCTGTCTGGGAGAAGATTGCAGTGTTCACTCCGACAAGGTGTCCAGACTTGTCAACCAACGCTCCGCCGGAGTTGCCCGGATTGACGGCGGCATCGGTCTGGATGAATGACTCAATTTTCATCTCTCCCGGATTCTGAGGAGGCATCGAACGGCCTTTTGCACTGACAATTCCGGCAGTAATCGTGGAACGGAGTCCGTAAGGGCTGCCGATTGCAAGCACCCACTCGCCAAGGCGAAGTTTGTCGGAATCTCCGAAAGGAATAACAGGAAGTCCCTGTGCATCAATCTTTATGAGACCTACATCAGTGGTCGGGTCAGTTCCGATGACGGTGGCATCGTAGGTCTTGTTGTTGTTGAGAGTCACTGAAACCTTTGTTGCACCGTCGATGACGTGGTTGTTGGTGACGATATAACCATCCTGCCTGATAATAACTCCGGAACCACTTGAGCGACTTTCCCTTGACTGAGGAAGACCGTCTCCGAAGAAGAAGTCAAACAAGGAGTTCGGGGCCGTCCGCACTGACTGGGTGGCGGTCACCTCGACATAAACTACGGCATCGACCGCAGATTCCGCTGCGAAAGTGAAGTCCGGATAATCCTCCAATGACAAATTGACAGTCCTGTACTGGCTGCCATCCGGTGAAAGAGCGGTCTGGGAGAAATCCTGCCTTCTGGAACCGCTTGCTTCCACAACTGCCCACGCCGTAAGGCCTGAGGCAACGACGGCGATAAGCACTGTTATTATATTCCTTTTCATATATAGTTAATTTTTAATATTTTCGATGACCGGGGGCTCAAAAAATCAAATTATATGCCAAATATCACAAATATATTCCTATATTTGCTTGATGAAGCCGGTCTTGGGACAAGACCATATTTTTGAATATTAAAATATATAAATATGAAATTCATCATTTCCAGTTCAGAACTGCTTCGCGGAATCCTTTCCGTTTCGAAGGCCATCCCGGCAAAGTCGGCGCTGCCAATTCTTGAGAACTTCCTGTTTGATTTGAAGGCCAACACCTTACAGATAACGGCTTCAGACACGGAACTGACTTTAAGGACAGTACTTGAGGTTGAAAGGACGGATGAGGACGGACAGATTGCCGTTCCTGCCAGCCACATCACCAACCTGCTGAAGGAACTTCCGGACCAGCCTCTGACAATCCAGACGAAAGACTCCGCCACCTTCGAGTGCAGCTGGGCCAGCGGAGCATCAACCCTGCCTTACTTCCCTGCCGAGGACTATCCGGAGATTACAATGGCCGACGAGACTGCAGTGACAGTGGATTTTCCTGCGCAAAGCCTTGTGGACGGCATTTCAAGTACGATTTACGCCACTGCGGATGATGAGATCAGACCGGTGATGAACGGTATTCTGTTCGACATCGACACGGAATCCACCACCCTCGTAGCATCCGACTCCCACAAGCTCATATGCTACACGGCTACAGATGTGAAGTCTGCCGAAAAAGCTTCCTTCATCCTTCACAAGAAGCCGGCTGCCGTCCTTAAGTCCATCATAGGAAAGAACACGGAAATCGTCAGCATCGCATTCGACTCCAAGAACGTTGTCTTCAAGTTTGAGAACACGGTTGTGGTTTGCCGTCTGGTAGTCGGCAAATATCCGAAGTACAGGGATGTCATCCCGCAGAACAACTCAAACGTGCTCAAGATGGAAAGGGCACAGCTGCTCAACACCGTACGCCGCGTGTCCGTCTGCGCCAACAAGGCATCAAACCACATCAAACTGGATCTCAAGCCAGGTTCCCTCGAAGTGTCGGCACAGGACCTCGGCTTCCAGATTGCAGCCTACGAGAAGATGGAGTGCCAGTATGACGGGGAAGAGCTGACAATCGGATTCAAATCGACTTTCCTGATTGATATGCTCAACAATATGACCTGCAACGAACTGGTCATCAAGTTCGCTGACAGCAGGCGTGCTGCTCTCATAGTTCCTGCGGAAAGTGAGGAGGAAAGCGGGAAGCTCTGCGGAATTCTGATGCCTATAATGATTTGACAATTATGAATCTTAATCTCGAACGCCCCCTGCTCTTCTTCGACATAGAGAGCACGGGGCTTAATATAGCCTCCGACAGCATCATAGAACTCAGTTTCGTAAAAATCCTCCCTGGCAATGAACAGAGAATCAAGACCTGGAGGGTTCGTCCGTGGGATTATGTCGGAAGATGCCAGCGCCCAATCAATCCGAGCGCAATGGCCGTGCACGGAATCACCAATGAAGAACTTGTGGAGTGTCCCACTTTCTACGACATCATCGATGAAGTCACACAATGGCTCGAAGACAGCGACCTTGCCGGGTTCAACTCTGCAAAGTTCGACCTTCCGATGCTCGCCGAGGAAATCGAAAGGGTGAGGACTTTCACCGACAAGAAGCCCCAGATCAATCTGCACGAAAAGAAGATGGTGGATGTTCAGAACATCTTCCACGCCCTTGAGCCGCGCAATCTGAAGGCCGCCTACAGGTTCTACTGCAATGCCGAACTTGAGAATGCCCACGCGGCAGAAGCAGACACGCTTGCCACCTACGAGGTACTCAAGGCACAGTTGGACAAATATCCCGAGACCCTGAAAAATGATGTCGGGTTCCTTTCCAATTTCTCTGAAAGGCAGAAAAACGTGGACTATGCCGGAAGACTGGCCTACAACGACAAGAAAGAGCCTGTCATCACCTTCGGCAAGCACAAGGGGAAAACCGCAAAGGAAGTTTACCTGCACGAGCCGTCATATTTCTCCTGGATCGAGCAGGGTGAGTTCACACTCGACACCAAACGTCAGTTCGCTCTGCTGAGGCAGGAATTTGAAAAGGAGAAGAAGGCAGCAGCCGCAAGACCACTGAATGAGGAAGAGCTGAATGCCTCACTCGGAATGCTTGCAGGCAAGTGGTCCGGTGGCAACGGCAAGTTGTTCTGATTCATTCCGCCTATTCACAGCAAGATGAACATTGCACTGAAAACATTCTCCGGGCAGGTGATCTCACGGCCTGACACGACTTGGGAAAAAGAGAACAGGGACTATTACATTCCTGATTTCGTAAAAGGAATGCTATGGTCTCCCGTTCTTTTCACCCGCGTCGGGAAAGCCGGCAAATGTGTCGGTCGGAAATATGCCGACCGGTACATTGACGGAATGGGCTTCGGACTGTTGCTACATCCACTGGTGGAATGCAACGGGGAAGCGGTTCCATCCTCCTGTATGGACCACACTACCATACTCCCCTTCCCCCTATATAATAAGGTAGTGCTGGACACCCCGGGCAACGAGGCCGTTTACCTCTGTGACGGTACCCCTTTGTGCTCTTTCCGAACCGGAGCGGAAGCATCGGAAGTGAAGGACTCCGGAGCTATGCCTTTAGAGACAGCACCGGCTGTTACTGCAACAGAGAAGAACGCATTGGAGATGTCCGTCCCGGTGGTGACAGTCTCAGCGGAACTCATCCCGAATGCCATCTGCGAAGTCTCCCGCTTCTCTTCACTCAGAATCGGGGACATAGTGGCAGTTGAACTGCTTTCTCCTGCTGCACTGCCGTTGAACTCATCCCTAACCTCCCTTTCAGCGACCTTCTGCGACAGCGGAATCTTTGATTTCAGCATTTTGATGTAGGAGGTCAAAGTCAGTGATATGACGAACTGACTCTCATCCACACGACCTGACCGGGTATCTCTTTCCAGACAGATACGCGACATCAGCATCCTCCTCATTACCAGTTTAGCAGAGAATAACAATAATCACCTCCCGTGAAATTCATCCGCCACAGGTATCGTGCCTACAAGCCTTTGTAGTAGCATCTGCTGTGGCGAATGAATTTCACGGGAAGTGTTTTCCTTGTGTTTCAGATGAATTTTAGATTGGCTCGTCAAGGTATGGGATGTTGCCAGTTGTGACCTGAACAAGGGTAGGCATCCCTTATGCTGAATCTGCTGGGAATAGCGAAAATGTCAAAGGCCAGATTGACAAATGACTCTGAAAGACATTAAGAAAAAGAAAAAACATTAAAAA
>CAMEBJ010000159.1 GCA_945912085.1 uncultured Bacteroidales bacterium
TGAAAATCGTGAAGATGTTCGGAGGCAATTCAATAGCCGTTTACAACCCCTCAATCCCAAAGAAACGCCTTACCGCCCGCAAACTACTGAAACAGGGCAGGGTCAATTTCATAACACCGGCCGTATATACGAAAGAGAGCAGAGCCTACAAAGTGGTCTGCTCCATTATCAACAAAATCAGGATTGACAGTGAACTTGCCGAACTGGCAAAGTTCAAATAACGGACTGCATTTCAGAAGTCAATATACCTTGACGAATAGTTTTGCATACGCCCTCTCAACCTTTGCGAGGGCCTCTTCAACAGTTGGAGCCGTAGCAAGCAGCACTCCCACCCGGCGATGGCCCCTGATTTCAGGTTTCCCGAACATCCTTATCTGCACTCCCGGCTCCTCAAGAACCTTTTCAAGATTGCAGAACTCGTACTCCGTCGTGTCTCCCTCGACCACAATCGCCTTGGATGCCGCCGGTGAAATGAATTTCACCTCAGGGACAGGCAGACCAAGGACGGCACGCGCGTGAAGGCCGAACTCCGACAGATCCTGGGAAGCCATCGTGACCATCCCGGTGTCGTGCGGACGCGGAGAGACCTCGCTGAAAATGACATCGTCACCTTTAACAAACAGCTCCACGCCGAAGATTCCGTAACCTCCAAGAGCCTCGGTAACGGCTCCGGCGATTTTCTCAGCCTTCCGGATTGCCTCCTCAGACATTGCCTGCGGCTGCCAGGACTCGCGGTAATCTCCGTCAACCTGATGATGCCCCACTGGTTTGAGGAAGGTGGTGCCGGCAGAATGACGGACAGTGAGCAGGGTTATTTCGTAATCAAATTTCACAAAACCCTCCACAATGACCTTTCCGCTGCCTGCACGGCCTCCTTCCTGGGAAATGCGCCAGGCCTGCTCAATCTGGTCCTCAGTCCTGATTGTGCTCTGACCGTGTCCCGATGAGCTCATCACGGGTTTCACGACACAAGGAAGGCCTATTTCAGAAACAGCCGCGAGGAATTCTTCCCTGTCAGAAGCAAAACGGTAAGGGGATGTTGGCAATCCAAGTGTCTCTGCAGCAAGCCTACGGATGCCTTCCCTGTTCATAGTCAGGCGGGTGGCATTTGCCGTAGGGATTACCCTGAAGCCCTCCTGCTCAAGTTTCACAAGTCTGTCCGTTGCAATCGCCTCGATTTCAGGAATGATGTAGTCAGGCTTCTCTTCCTTGATGATTGCCTCAAGAGCATCCCCGTCAAGCATTGACAGGACATAGGAAGAATTTGCCACCTGCATTGCCGGAGCATTTTCATATTTGTCCAGAGCCACAACCTCAACCCCGTACCTTTCAAGTTCGATGGCAACCTCTTTTCCAAGTTCACCTGATCCGCAAAGCAGGGCCTTCTTCCCCCGTTTTGTGAAAATATTTCCTATGCTTACCATATTTATATGTAATATTTACGGTATATTCATTATTTTCCATATCTCTTGAGCACATCGCCGTAGGCGTCTATGCGACGGTCGCGGAAGAACGGCCATCCCCTGCGGACGTATTCCGTGCGGTCAAGGTCTATTTCGACGACTTTGACACCTTCCTCATCCTTGCCGAACTCGCAAAGAAGCTCACCCTGAGGGCCTGTCGCAAAAGAGCGTCCCCAGAAGCGTATGCCCTTGGTGTTTCCGCTCGGGTCATCCTCCTGGCCTGTCCTGTTTACGGTCACAACAGGAAGTCCGTTGGCAACTGAATGTCCTCTCTGAACCAGCTGCCAGGCATCGCTCTGAACCTTCTGCTCCTCTTCGGGATCGGTATAAACCCCGCCGATGGCTGTCGGATAAATCAGCATCTGGGCACCGTTGAGTGCCATACAGCGTGCTGCCTCAGGATACCACTGATCCCAGCACACCAGCACTCCGCGAGTGCCGACCGATGTCTCGATTGGCTTGAATCCGAGGTCACCCGGGGTGAAATAGAACTTCTCGTAGTAGCATGGGTCATCAGGAATGTGCATCTTGCGGTATTTCCCGGCAATGGTTCCGTCACTTTCCAGCACAACCGCGGTGTTGTGGTAGATTCCGGCCGTTCTCCTTTCAAAAAGCGAAAGGACAAGGACGATGCCGAGTTCCTTTGCCAGGGCTCCGAAAGTTTCTGTGGAAGGCCCCGGAATCGGCTCTGCGAGGTCACACAGCGCCGCCTCCTCAGTCTTGCAGAAATACAATGAATTGTGAAGTTCCTGGAGCACCACCAAACGGGCACCCTTCCGGGCACACTCACGAATGTTTTCCTTGAGCTTCACGATGTTTGCAGAGATGTCCTCTGTGCAGGACTGCTGTACGAGTCCGACTTTCAGCATATTCATAAGATTTCTTCCTTTTTTCATTCATTTATTCCCTCAGTCATCCATCCGGAGGTAACCCTGAGGGTATTGCATAGTCACGCAATGCAGTGAACCGTGCCCTGAAAGCAGGGCCCTGCAGTCCACAACGACAACTTCCCTGTCTGGGAAAGCCTTCTGAAGATGCTCACGGGCAACTTCATCCAGCGGTGAGTCAGCTCCCGGAAGAAGCACTCCACCATTGACAATCAGGAAATTTGCATATGAAGCAGGGAGTCTGTAATCGTCAAGGTAAAGCGGCTGAGGAAGCGGAAGAGGAACGAGATTGTAACGCTTTCCGCCTTTTGTCTTGAAAGACCTCAACTGGTTCTCCATCTCCCTGAGTTCCTCATAATGAGGGTCATCGGGGTCGGTGCACTGCACGTAGGCAATCGTGTCAGGAGAACAGAAACGCGCCAAGGTGTCGATATGCGAGTCCGTGTCATCACCGAGAATCTCTCCATAATCAAGCCACAGAACCCTGTCTAGTCCGAAAGCGCTTTTGAGTTCACCCTCAATTTCATCACGGGTAAGATATTCATTCCTGTTCACGCTTGTCAGGCAGCGGGTCGTGGTGAGCATTGTTCCGCATCCGTCTGTGTCAATGCTGCCGCCCTCCAGTACGAACGGTCTCATGTCAACCCCGAGTACATCGTCATTGAAGGCTCCTGAAGTGAATATTGTCCTGGTGATTTGATTGTCAAGGTTCGAAGCAAACTTCAGTCCCCACCCGTTGAAAACAAAGTCGTAAAGATATTTCTCCCCGTTGTCCCCATAGACGGCGATTCCGCCGTGGTCACGTGCCCAGGTGTCATTCAGAGGGGCTACACGGAATCTGACCCTGTCCAGGTCAATGCTCCACCCTTTGCGGGAGCAGACTGCCCGGATGTCGGCAAGCGCCTCGTCAATGTCCCTGCACACAATCATCAGAGGTTCAAACCTCAGGATGTTGCGTGCAATGTCCACATAACATTCCTTCACCTTTTCGAGTTCAAACCACTCGGTGTCACTATGCGGCCAGGTGAGCTGGATACCGCTCTGTTTTTCCCATTCTGCAGGTAATCTCATATTGAACCTTCTGTTTCTCAAACGGCGCAAAGATAAGAAAAAAAAGGACGCCACCTTTCGGGCAGCGTCCATATTTTCAGAATTATTCTCTTTTCAGAATTACTCAGCGTACTCGAGAACAACGCATCTGTTGAGTTCAACCTTGTCGCTGAATGCAGCTTCTGAACCGACAGCCTTGACAACGATGCGGCTTGCATCAACATTGTACTTGGTGCAGAGGAGGTTAGTAACATACTCAACCCTCTTCTCGCTGAGGTACTGGTTGCGTTTCTTTCCACCAGTGTTCTTGTCAGCATATCCTGTGAGGAGGAACTTGGCATCAGGATCCTGCTCGATGACATTCTTCACATAGAAATCAAGCTGATAGAGATCTGCTGAGCTGAGAGTAGTCTCGCCAATCTTGAAGAAGACAGCACCTGAAGTGACAGTGAGTTTCTTAGGAGTCTTTGCAGCTTTCTTCAGAGCAGCATTCTCATCCTTGAGGGAACCATTTTCCTTCTTGAGGGAAGCCACTTCCTTGCCCAAACGGTCATTGTCCTTGGCATACTGTGCATTCTTGCTCTTGAGATCATCAACCATTGATGTGCTGTAAATACCATGTCCTTCAGGAATCTGAGTTGCCCTTTTCCATTTGTTCTTGCCAAGATCGACTGAAAGACCGACCAGAGCTGAGAAATT
>CAMEBJ010000160.1 GCA_945912085.1 uncultured Bacteroidales bacterium
AGCATCACCTTGGTTGCAAGTTCTATGAGGTTTATTTTCAATACTTTGGAAACAAACGGAAAACTGCGGGATGCCCTGAGGTTGCACTCAATCACCTTGATGGCATTGTCCTTGGCAAGGAACTGGATGTTGAACGGTCCGGAAATCTCAAGCGCCGAAGCAATCTTCTTGGCGATTTTCTTGATTCTGCGGACTGTCTCGACATAGAGTTTCTGAGGAGGGAACTGGATTGTGGCATCTCCGGAGTGCACTCCGGCGAATTCGATATGTTCTGAAATAGCGTATGCAATCACTTCCCCACCATCTGCCACTGCATCGAACTCGATTTCCTTGCATCTCTGCATAAATTCACTTACCACGACAGGATGCTTCTTGGACACCTCTGCGGCAAGAGAAAGGAACTTGCGGAGTTCATCCTCATTGTAGCACACATTCATTGCTGCTCCGGAAAGCACGTACGAAGGACGCACCAGAACAGGATAGCCAACTTCATCAATGAATGAGTTGATGTCATCCAAAGTGGTCAGTTCCTTCCACTTAGGCTGATCAATGCCAAGAGCATCAACAATGGATGAGAATTTGTGCCTGTCCTCTGCCTTGTCGATGCAGGAAGCTTTTGTGCCGAGAATACGGACTCCGCTCTGGTCGAGTCTGAGGGCAAGATTGTTCGGAATCTGACCGCCCACAGAAACAATGACTCCGTGAGGCTGCTCCAACTCGTAAATATCCATAACCCTCTCAAATGTAAGTTCATCGAAGTAGAGACGGTCGCACATATCGTAGTCGGTCGAGACTGTCTCAGGGTTGTAGTTTATCATCACTCCCCTATAGCCCTCATTCCTGATTGTCTGAAGAGCATTGACCGAACACCAGTCGAATTCGACAGAACTTCCAATGCGGTAAGCTCCTGAACCAAGAACTATAACTGACTTGTTATCATTCTCGTAACGGACATCATTTCCAGTTCCGTTGTAGGTAAGGTAAAGGTAGTTCGTGGCTGCAGGGAACTCTGCGGCAAGGGTGTCAATCTGCTTGACAACAGGCACAATCCCGTGCTCCTTCCTGTACTGGCGTACAATGGTCTGGGCCTCCTCGATTGCCATATCCCTGTACACTGCGCGGGCAATCTGGAAGTCTGAAAAGCCCTGCATCTTTGCCTGGCGGAGAAGGTCAAGAGGCATTCCCGCACAATCCGAATACTCCTGCATCTTCTTGTAGGTCAGAACAATGCGTTCAAGTTTCTCAAGGAACCAGCGGTCAATCCTCGTCAGGGAGTGAATCTGGTCTATTGAATATCCCGCATTCATAGCCTTCGAGACCACGAAAATCCTCTTGTCGGTCGGCTCGCGCAGAGCCTCATCGATGTCCTCCACCTTCAATTCCTTGTTGCCGACAAAACCGTGGGCTCCCTGCCCTATCATACGAAGCCCCTTCTGGATTGCCTCCTCGAAACTGCGGCCGATTGACATCACCTCGCCGACACTCTTCATACTTGACCCGATCTTCCTTGAAACACCGTGGAACTTCGAGAGGTCCCAGCGTGGAATCTTGCAGACGATATAGTCCAGGGCCGGTTCAAAGAATGCCGGGGTTTCCTTTGTGACGGAATTCTTCAGGTCAAAAAGGCCGTAGCCCAAGCCGAGTTTCGCTGCCACAAATGCCAGAGGATAGCCTGTAGCCTTGGAGGCGAGTGCCGAAGAACGGCTGAGACGGGCGTTCACCTCGATTACCCTATAGTCCATCGCATCCGGATTGAAGGCATACTGCACGTTGCACTCCCCGACTATTCCGATGTGGCGCACAATCTTGATTGCCAGCTCGCGGAGATAGTGATACTCTTCGTTGGTGAGCGTCTGCGACGGAGCGACCACAATACTTTCGCCTGTGTGGATTCCGAGCGGATCGAAATTCTCCATATTGCAGACAGTGATGCAGTTGTCATAGCGGTCTCTTACCACCTCGTACTCTATTTCCTTCCATCCCTTGAGGGATTTCTCCACAAGTACCTGGGGCGAAAATGAGAAAGCCTTCTCACAGGTCTGCTCCAGTTCCTGCTCATTGTCGCAGAATCCGGATCCGAGACCTCCGAGGGCGTATGCAGCCCTGATAATCACAGGATAGCCCAGAGCAGCAGCGGCTTCCTTCGCCTGCTGGAGAGTCTCGGCAGCGTGCGACTTGATTGTCTTGACATCAATCTGGTCCAGTTTCTCCACGAAAAGCTCACGGTCCTCCGTGTCAATGATGGCCTGCACAGGTGTACCGAGAACCTTCACGCTGTTGCGTTCCAGAACACCGCTCTTGTAGAGTTCCACGCCGCAGTTCAGCGCTGTCTGGCCACCGAAGGCAAGAAGAATACCCTGCGGACGTTCCTTCAGAATGACCTTCTCGACAAAATAGGGAGTGACAGGCAGGAAGTAGATTTTGTCTGCAACCTGCTCCGAAGTCTGTACCGTTGCAATGTTCGGGTTGATCAGAATCGTCTCAATCCCCTCTTCCTTCAATGCCTTCAATGCCTGTGAACCGGAGTAGTCGAATTCGCCGGCCTCACCGATTTTAAGGGCTCCGGAACCAAGGACCACCACTTTCTTTATGTTGCTGTCTATCATAGTTTTCGTAATTTAGAAGCTGTTTTAGAGTTTGCTGATAAATTCATCAAAAAGGAATTCCGTGTCAGTCGGACCGCTGGAGGCTTCCGGATGGAACTGAGCAGAGAAAAAAGGCTTGCTCTTGTGCCTGATACCCTCGTTGGTTCCGTCATTCATATTGATGAAAAGTGGCTCCCACTCCTGTGGCAAAGTGCTGTTGTCAACTGCAAAACCGTGATTCTGTGATGTGATGAAGCATCTGTTGGTGCCAACCATCCTGACCGGCTGGTTGTGGCTGCGATGACCGTATTTGAGCTTGTAAGTCTTCGCTCCCGCCGCGCGGCAAAGCAGCTGGTTGCCCATACAGATTCCGAAAATCGGTTTCCCGGTCTCCATAGCCTTGCGGATATTCGCTACTGTAACGTCACAGAACTCAGGGTTTCCGGGACCGTTTGAAATGAAAAGACCGTCATAGTCGAGGGTGTTGAAATCATAATCCCAAGGCACTCTGACAATCTCGATTCCCCTGTTGACAAAGCACCTGAGAATGTTGTGCTTAACTCCGCAGTCCACCATCACGACCCTTTTCTCACCCTTTCCGTAGCGGATGACCTCCTTGCAGCTGACCACGGCAACCTGGTTCTCCATATTCGGGTCCGGCACCGGGAAACTCTTGCTGACACCCTCGGGAACAATCATTCCCAACATCGAACCATTCTCACGGAGAATCTTTGTAAGTTCCCTTGTGTCAATGCCGTATATCCCTGGAATCTTCTGCTCACGTAGCCATTGGTCGAGACTCTTTACGGCATTCCAGTGACTGTACTCGAATGAACAGTCCGAAATCACAAGTCCCCTCACGTGTATTTTTTCAGACTCGAAATTCCTCGAAATGCCCCACTCGTCAACCCCGTCATCAGGCACACCGTAGTTGCCTATCAGAGGGTAAGTCACACAGAGGATCTGCCCGGAGTATGACGGGTCAGTCAGACTCTCCGGATAGCCCACCATTGCCGTAGAGAACACTACCTCTCCGTCGCAAGGACCGTCATAGCCAAACGACCAGCCCTCAAAACGCAATCCGTTCTCAAGAATCAAGGTTGCACCTTTTCTTTCCATTCTACTGATGAATTTGTGTTGGTATATAAAAAAATGACCGCCTGTAAAGGTGGTCAACTAAAAACAACTGCCGCTTCCGTCACAATTCGGAACTGATTCTGAATGATATGTGCAGGAAATGACAATCATTGCTTCTTTTTTTTCGGACGCAAAGATAGAAAAAAAGGTCAATATGCCGAAACATTTTCCGGATTTTTCAGAAAATCTTCAAATACACATCCGGTAAAGTCATCAATCACGAAATCAGCATACTTCCTCACCGTCCCGGCATCATTCGTTGTCGTCAGACCCACTACCCTCGCCCCGGACTCGCGGGCAGCTGTCAAACCGGACACGGAGTCCTCGAAAATCACGGTATGCGCAGCATCCGCGCCAAGCAT
>CAMEBJ010000161.1 GCA_945912085.1 uncultured Bacteroidales bacterium
AGAAAAGGAGGGTACTGTTCCCAGGACTATCCGAGGGCTACTTTCGCAGCAATGGTCTCCCGTCTGGATATGTATGTGGGCCAGATTGTTGACAAACTGAAGGAACTAGGCGTCTATGACAACACCATCATCGTTTTCTCTTCAGACAACGGTCCTCACAAGGAAGGCGGAGCCGATCCGGATTTCTTTGATTCAAATGGTCCTTGGAGAGGCTACAAGAGAGACCTGTACGAGGGCGGTATCCGTGTCCCTCTGATGGTCAGTTGGAAGGGGCACGTCCAGGCGGGAAAAAAGACCGATTTCATCTGCTCTTTCTGGGACATAATGCCGACTCTGAGGGAGTTGAACGGTCAGAAGATTCCACAGACAATGGATGGAGTCAGCCTCCTGCCTCTTCTTGAAGGGAGAAACGGTCAGAAGGAGCATGACTATCTTTACTTTGAATTTCAGGAACTCAATGGTCGTCAGGCTGTCCGCAAAGGAGAGTGGAAACTCGTCCATCTGAACATCCGCACGGACAATCCCGTCTTTGAACTCTACAACCTTGACGAGGACCCTTCCGAGACGCGCAATCTCGCTGCCGTGAATCCTTCAAAGGTAGAGGAACTGAAGGCCATAATGCGTGAAGCACACGTTACAAACCTTGATTTTCAAATACTTAAAGGAGAGTAACTGCTTGTCTGCCTTTGCCTTGAAAAAGGACGGAATTTTGAGAATATTAAATATTTCGCTAAAATTGCGGGATATTTCATATTCTTTTTGCTTTGGAAAATAGAGGTTCTGCATTGAAAAATATTGACATATATAGTAAATATCTCGAAAGAAATATGAGTTTCCGCGTTTACGGAAACGGTGGCTGCCCTCTTGTCGCTTTCCCGACTCAGGACGGGATGTGTGACCAGTGGGAGGGTTTCGGGATGGTTGATGTCCTTCAGAACAGGATTGAGAATGGTGAAATCCAGCTTTTCTGCCTGGACACTATTGATGTCCAGACCTGGTCGAACAAGTATGCCAGGAAGGTCTGGAGGGCGCAGCGGCAGGAGAATTATTTCCGCTTTGTCATTGAGGAATTTCTGCCTTTTGTGAGCAGGCTGAATGATTCCGGAATACCTCCGCTTGCCGTAGGGTGCAGTCTCGGGGCGGCCCACGCGGCAAACGCATTGCTCCGCCGTCCGGATCTGTTCAGCGGAATGATCGGTCTGTCAGGCGCTTACGATGCCCGCTATTTCACGAACGGGTGGATGAATGATCTCTGGAGAGAAAATTCTCCCGTGCATTTCCTCCGGGATATGCCTTCGGACGATTCGAGGGTGAAACTCCTGAGGAACAGGACAATTGTTCTCTGCGTGGGTCAGGGTGCCAATGAGGAAATTGAGATGGATGCCACCGCATTGTTGGAGAACGCATTGAAAGAGAAGAATATAGATGCCTGGGTGGACTGGTGGGGCAAGGATGTCAGCCACGACTGGCCCTGGTGGAAGGCGCAGATTTCATATTTCCTTCCTTTTGCTTTGGATGAAATAAAAAATAAATGACGAACTTATGAACTTTGTATTTATCTCCCCGAATTTTCCACAGACCTACTGGAATTTCTGTGACCGCCTGAAAAGAGGCGGAGCGAATGTGCTGGGCATTGGCGATGCCCCCTACGATGACCTTGACGACAGACTGAAACTCTCTCTGACAGAGTACTATAGGGTTTATACCCTTGAATCCTACGACCAGGTTTTCCGCGCCGTTGCATATTTCTCATTCAAATACGGCAAAATCGACTGGCTGGAATCCAACAATGAATACTGGCTGGAGCAGGATGCCCGCCTGAGAACAGATTTCAACATCACGACCGGAGTAAATACCTCAGATATCGGTAAATTCAAGAGCAAGGCTGAGATGAAAAAGTATTACGCTCTGGGGAATATCCCCACAGCCCGTCAGCAAAAGGCGGTGGACCTCGACAGTGCAAGGGAATTTGTAGCACGGGTCGGATATCCCATTGTCGTGAAGCCTGAAATCGGCGTAGGTGCGGCGGAGACCTTCAAAGTCTCTGATGAACAGGAACTTGAACAATTCTTTGCCAACTTCCCTTCAATTCCTTATGTGATGGAGGAGTTCATTTTTGGAGACATCTATTCCTACGATGCCATTGTGGATTCCCATTCGCAGCCTCTGTTTGAATCCTCTGCCAAGTTTCCCCCTTCGGTAATGGATGTGGTGAACAAGCAACTGGATCTGTCTTATTATGTCCTTGCCGATGTTCCTGATGCTCTTCGCCGTCTTGGCCGTGCGACAGTCAAGGCATTCGGAGTGTGCAGCCGTTTCGTACACTTCGAGTTCTTCCGGCTTTCAGTTGCCAAGCCCGGCCTTGGTGAAGTCGGAGATTTCGTGGGTTTGGAGGTGAATATGAGACCAGCCGGAGGTTACACCCCCGATATGATGAACTTCGCCCATTCCACCGATGTCTATTCCATCTGGGCAGATATGGTCCTTCACGACAAGCGTCTCCTGGCGGAAAGCGGTGATGACCATCTCTGCGTCTATTATGCCCGTCGCGACTTCCGGAATTACATTCACTCCCACGAGGAAATCCTTTCCCGCTACGGCTCGGTGATGGCAATGTGTCTTCGGATGCCACAGGCACTAAGCGGTGCAATGGGCAACCAGATGTACACAATCCACGCCCGCAGCGAAGCCCAGATGAATGAATTCCTTGAGTTCGTCTCGGCTACTGCTTAGCATCTGTCTCTTTCCCTCTTACTGCTGCAGGTTCAGTGTGAGGACCCTTACCTCCTTTTCGGCTCCTACCAGGAGGGAAGGGCATTTTCTGCGTTCTCCGGTGTCGGTGAATCCACATTTCACCATCACGCGTCCTGAGGCAGGGTTGTCTGTGAAATGTTCTCCGAAAAGGATAGTAATGGTTCCAAGTTTCCGGCAATGTCCGATGACCATCGACAGAGCTTCAGTGCAAAGCCCCTGATTCCAGTATGGCCTTGCAATCCAGTAGCCTACCTCCGCTTCGTTTTCTTTCAGAGGCAGGTTGGCCGTTTTGGGCAGGTGGTATCCTGCACATCCAATGATTGCACCGGTTTCCTTCAGAATAACTGCCCAGGTGGTCTCATTGGTAAAGTATTTCCGGATAGCATCAAGGCTTTCTTTTTCACTCTGATGAGGTGGCCATCCTGCCCGGGGACCTATTTCAGGGTCTCTTGCCAGAAGGTATCGTTCTGAAGCATCGCTTTCTCTCCATCTCCGGAGACTGATTCGTTTGCTCCTGGTTGTGTTTGTATTTGTTGGTGTGGATGTCATTTTTTCGTTTCTTGCTGGTATATGTTTGCTGGTATATGCTTTTGGTATATGCTTGTTGGTACAAAAATAATTATGAACCGGGATATTGTCAAAGTAGATGTCGTGACGGGCATTTTTCGGATGTTTCTTTGCCGGTACTTCTGATTTCTATGTAAAAAATTGTGATTTTAGTGCAAAATTTTGTATCCTTGCGAAAAAGTGCTATCTTTGTGTTGTTTTTTGGGGAAATAATGACTGTGGTGCATAGTCACCATTTGACGAGTTAAGCGATTATTTTGCTTGACTCGTTTTTTTGTTCCGATTGTCCTCAGGGAGATGCCCTTTTGAGGACGGGAATGCTCTCACCCCGGGAATGTCCTCAGGGAGATGCCCTTTTGAGGACGAGAGGGCTCTCACCCCGGGATTGTCCTCAGAGGGATGCCCTTTTGAGGACGAGAGTGCTCTCCTCCCTGGTTTGTCCTCAGAGAGATGCCCTTTGAGGACGGGGAAGATTCCCGATCGGGTCGGGAATGACTTTGTGGAATTGTCCTTAGGGGATTGTTGGGAGTGGTTCTGGGTTTGTCCTTCCAGAGGGTCGTTATTGAGGACAAGTTCAGTCCCAATGCCGCGCCATCCTCAAAAGGCCCTGTTTTGAGGACGGGAAGGCTCTCACCCCGGGAATGTCCTCAGAGAGATGCCCTTTGAGGACGGGAGCAACGCCTCCTCAAGAACTCAGAGATGTGATTTTTTGTGGATGGATAAAGAAAACTAAAAAGGAAAAATATTATGAG
>CAMEBJ010000162.1 GCA_945912085.1 uncultured Bacteroidales bacterium
TGGGGTCGCAAGGATCCGTTCCTGGGTTATACCACAAGCCAAGCCAGCATCGCAGCAGCTTCCACAATCAAATGGCCTGCGGCTGTCAAGTGTGATGCTACTAAAGGAACCATTGAATGGACTGTCACAAATCCTCTTATATACATTACTAATGAGTTGATATATACAAGAGAAGAAGAATATACCTATGATCTAGGTAATGGTGTCACTGGAAGCGGCAAAAACTTTTATTGCATGGGAAACAATGATTGGTTCTATAATCCTAATGCGATGGTTGAGCTTAATGCAAGGGATCCAAAAGTGGGAAAAATTATTGGTACCAATCGTTGGGGAAGCACAAAGACCATCTACGACCCTTGTCCTGCAGGATGGCGCGTTCCGGACGGTGGAAGCAACAGTATATGGAATCAAGCCGGGCTTACGAGAGATAATTTGACAAGAGAGAAAGGAGGTGCAAGGTTTACTATTGGTGGATTCTCAACTTGGTATCCGGCATCAGGTTCCATTGGATATACTGACGGTGTCCTTGCCAATGGAGGTACAATTGGTTATTTCTGGACTGCTAATGCTTGTGGCGAAGACGGAAAGACTACTTCGGCTTATAAACTTCATTTTGATTTTGGGTGGTTAGTTGGAGATACTTCTGGATCTGAGGGTGCATTCAGTGCGACCGGTAATTACAGTCCTGGCAAAGGTATGGCAGTCCGCTGCGTCAAAATCCAGTAATCAATAGTCTGTGCAATAAGTAATAATAAAGGTTGGTCCCACCCGGAGCCAACCTTTTTCGAATCTTCACAATCCCCGAAAATGAAAAAGAACCTTTTCCCGTTTCTCCTGTGTCTTCTGCTCATCTCCTGCGCAGGTGCTCCTGTGCTGCCGAGGGACAACTGGAATGACAGGGTCTATGATGTCCTGTGTAATCTCATTGAAACTCAAGGTATTAAATCAGAAAGTTATGACACCTTGTGCCGTCCGTACGCAGTCTTTGATTTTGACAACACCACGGTGATGAACGACATCTCCCTCACTCTGATGATCTACCAGATTGAGAATCTGAGATATGCCTTCGGTCCCGAAGATGCTTTCTCCGTCTTTACCGCCTGGCTTCCTGACCTTGACACTGTCCTGACAGGTGTGGGACTGACGGCAAGACAGATGGGGGAGAGCCTTGCGGAGGATTACAGGGTCCTGTACGGGAAGAAAGCTGCAGGAGCATCACTTGAGGAGATTCACAATTCAGAGGAATATCTCGATTTCAGGGCTCGTCTGATGGCCCTGAATGACGGAGTGGAATACACCTGTGACTATGGAACCTGGTGTCTCTGGATGCCTACCCTTTTCAGCGGTATGTCCTATGATGCCCTTCGGGAGCTCACAAAGGAGTCTGTGACCTACTGGACATCCTGTGGCAGAATCTGGACGGAGCATTGGGAAAGTCCCGATGGGGAGGTCTCTTCGGACATAATGAAAGGTCTTGTACTTCCAACGGAGAGTGTGAATCTCTACAAGGCATTGTCTGACAATGGATTCGATGTCTATATCTGCTCTGCCTCCCTGGAAGCGGTCGTTGAGGTGATGGCTTGTGACCCGCAGTTTGGTCTGGGATGTACTCCGGAAAATGTCTTCGGCATCAGGCTGGAGAGCGAAATCGGAAGTGCCTTTGCCCGGGATTATGACCAGACCTTCCTTGAGGGCAAGACAGCCTGCATCGAAAAATTGATCGCTCCCCTGCATTGCGGCAGACAACCGTCCCTTGTGGCAGGTGACAGCAACGGTGACTATGCTATGCTCACAGCCTTTGACAGTCTGAAAGTCGGTCTGGTCATTGACTGCGGAAGGAGCGGCGACATCGCAACCCTCATTGATCGTGCCCGCAGTCAGGACTGCAGTCAATCATCCTGTTATGTAGTCCAGTCCCGTGACCTGTCCGTCCCGGGCTATGTGCGTTGATTATTCCATTTTATTTCCCGGGTGTCGCAATCAGGTTGATTACGTTGATTATGACGTAAATCAGTACTGAGAGGATGAAGATCAGGGAGAATTTCTGCCCGACAAGGAAGGTCAGCAGGGCTGATGCGGCGCAGAGCGCCAGAAAGCAGATTCTCAATTTGTTTGTTATGCTGTTCTTGTTCTGCCCCTTCTTGAACTTCAGTGAGAACATCGGCATCTCGCAAACAAGAAGTGCCGAGAGGATGACCGAGAACACAGGTATGGCGTACCGGGACTGTGCCCATCCGACAAGGAAACTGTCAGGAGTCGTGTAGACATAATGTGCAAGCGCACCGCAGAGCAGTGCACAGGCAGGAGTTGCAAGTCCGATGAAATTCTCAGTCTGCCTTTCATCGGTGTTGAACTTTGCCAGCCTCAGTGCTGAGAAAACAGCAATCAGGAACGGAGTCGCGCACAGGATGGTATCCAGCAGGTTTCCCGTTCCAAGATGGCTCACTGCCATCCTGTTGAGCAGAAATGACGGAAGAACTCCGAAACTGACCATGTCAGAAAGCGAGTCCAGTTCCTTCCCGATTTCGGATTTCGCGTTCAGAATCCTTGCCAGAAGTCCGTCGCAGAAATCAAAGAGGCTGGCCGCAATCATCAGAAAGAAAGCGATGTCCGGCCTGCCTTCAAATGCGTAGGTCACACCAATGATTCCGCTGAGCAGATTCAGTGATGTGACCGTGTTCGGAATGTATTTCGCTATTCTCATAGTATATGAGTTAAGCAGATGTTTGCCCGGGTGTTATTTAAGCCCAAGTTTCTTTCTGATGTCTTTCGGAAGGGCATCCTTGTGGACGACGATGTTGAGGGTCTTGTATCTTACGAATGCGTCTGAGGCATACCAGATGCCTTTGTAGTCTCCGGCTTCCCCCCAGGAGTTCTTCACCATGAAGAAGTTGTTTCCCCTCTGGTCCTTTGCAAGTCCGAAGATGTGCATTCCGTGATCATCGGTGGTCTGTTTGTTGTCAAAAGCCTCCTGACGCATTTCCTGGGTGATGACCTTCTCCGGAGCTTTGGTCTCATCGGCCTGGGAAGCTGTCTTCTCATCTTTGCCGACCCATTTCTCCTGATCTGATCCGGCAGACGGTTTGATGTCGATGTCAGGCACGGTTGCGATTCCTGTCCTTGTGAATCCTTTTTCACTCACGTCGCTGCCCCAGGCAATGGTGTAACCCTTTTCAATGGCGTTGTACATCACCTCCATCAGCTCATCAAGAGGGAGATTCCAGGCGCTGTCCCATCTCCAGTTGTCGCATACCTCGATCGCAAATGGCTCGTAGAAAGGATGATGGGTGAATGAAGTGAGGTTTACATAGTCCTTCGTGTCAATCCCGAGCCAGTCGCGGAATGACTGTGGAGTGTATGTCGCACCATTGTAGGTGAATTCTGCCGGATATTCTCCGAGGTAGGCTGCGACAACCCCGTCAAAACCCTTGATCCAAGCCGGAGTAAGTTTCCTGTTAGGATTCTTCTTGACTGCATCCACGTATGCCTTGAGGATTTCGTCCATTTCGGAGTGCTCAGGCTTGTCAGTCCCGTAATTCAGTCCCGGCATAGCCTCCTGAGGCACGATTCCGTAGTCCTTGATCACGTGCATCACATCCCCAAAAGAGCTTCCTGCGCTGAATCCGAGGGCACCGTCCACCCTGACATATTTTACAGCCCTGTCGTGGTAGGATTTTCCGACTACGAACATCTCGGAAAGATCAATGTCCTTAAGTCCTTTGGTCCTGATGATTTCGGACTCAAGGAAGGAAATCTGCGAGAAGCACCAGCAGGTACCTGAGCGGTACTGGTTCTTGAGGCTTGTAATCGGTGCTTCCTTGATGGTAGTAAATTGATAGTCACTCTCTTTTGGCTGTGTCTGAACAGACACGGTCTGGGCGTTCAATGCACAGGCGATTGCGCCTGCGGCAAGAATGGATGTGATAATTCTTTTGATCATAATATTTCTCATATTTTGTAAATATTCAATATATGCTTACTCCAAAACATGCAAAGTTAGCAAATATTTGTAAATTCGCGACCTGAAACAGGGGTCTATATACCGAAAATAGTC
>CAMEBJ010000163.1 GCA_945912085.1 uncultured Bacteroidales bacterium
TTGGCGGAATATCTCCAGAGAACTTTCCTGTACCCTTCAGGGCGCTCCTCCCAAGGCATATCCGGCCTCGGTTCGCCCTCGATTTTCAAATTCTGATTCATATTCGGTTTTCTAGTTTTCTTCACAGAAACAACAGGAAACCGGACTGACAATGCCCGGCAAAATTATATTTTGTTTTACAAATATCCAAAATTATGTATATTTTGTCATTGTTTTCAGAAAAATATAAAAAATCTGAAATTTTTAGGGGTCCAAGTATAAACCTTAAGTGTCATTGTAGTGATATGAGCAAAAAAGTGGACAGACTTCTTCTTCTGAAATACTTCAGGTGCGAGACGACACCTGAGGAGGAGGCAGTTGTGGCAAGATGGCTCTCAATCGATCCTGACGGAAGTCACGCAAGGGAATATAGTGAGGCGAGGATTATGTTTGAAGGTCTGACCATCTACTCTTCGCCGGTCGCTTCGGCAAAGAAAAGCGGGTTCTATCTCCCGAAACCTGCAAGGATTGCCCTTCAGGTCGCTGCAGTAATCGCTGTGGTCGCGGTTTCCGCCCTGACCGGCCGCCGGATTTCTGACGAGACCTACAGCAGGGAATACCGGATGTTCAGCGTTCCTGCCGGGAAAAGTATGCAGATGACTCTGGTAGATGGAACGAAGATGTGGATGAACGGAGGCTCTGAGGTGGAGATACCTGTCCTTTTTGCGAATAATTCCAGGAATATTCGCCTGAATGAAGGCGAAATTTTCCTCGATGTGAAGAGGGATGAGAGGAAACCTTTCTCAGTCAGCACCTTTGCCGGGAAAATAGAGGTTCTCGGCACAAAGTTCAATGTTGAGGTGAATCCTCAGAAACAGATGTTCGAGACTGCATTGATCGAGGGTTCCGTCAAGGTGGCCACCTCTGCCGGGGAGTGCTTCCTGATGAAACCGAACGATGTTGTAAGGATGAAGGAAAATGTCTGGAGCCAGGAGAGGATGAGAAGTCCTTACTCGGTGACCTGCTGGATGGACGGTCTGATTGACATCTCCAACATTCCTTTTGATGAACTAATGTGCGAGTTCGAGCAGGCATTCAACGTCAATGTCGTGATTGTTCGCAATGAACTCCCTGAACTGACCTTCAACAGGGGAAAGATCAGAATCTCTGACGGAGTGGAATCTGCTCTGAACCTGCTGAAACTCTCTGCCGATTTCGAGTACGACATCGACAGGACTGCAAACACCATATATATCAGATAATATACCCAGTGGGGTGAAAGAAATAACTCGGATATCCGGGTGACAATGCATTAAACTAATAACAATTAAAAATGAGAAACAGTTTGTTGAAACTCCTAAGGCTGTTTGTCGTTGCAATATCATTGCTGTCCTCAATTGGAGCGGCAGCTCAGTCGCAACGGAAGATTACACTCAAGATGGAGAATTCTTCTGTTGAGACCATACTCAATGAAATAGAACGCCAGACAGATTATCTCTTCGTGTGTGAAAGCCTTGATTTGACCCGCAAGGTGTCAGTGAACATTGTAGACAAGTCGCTGGACGAGGCTATGTCACACATCTTCAATCCGGCCGAAGTGTCCTGGAAGGTCACCGGCTCGAATGTTTATCTCTTCCTCAAGAAACAGGAAACCCAGAGCCAGTCCAATGTGGTGACGGGAACCGTACTGGACTCTTTCGGCGAACCGCTCATCGGTGCTGCTGTAATCATCAAAGGTACGACCGTGGGAGCGGGAACTGACCTTGACGGAAAATTCGAATTCCAGATACCTGAGAATCTCTCAGACAACGGCAGCATAATCCTCGAGTTTTCCTGCCTCGGATTCAAGACGCAGGAAGTCAGGCTCGGAAACCGCAGGGTCTTCGAAATCACCCTTGCCGATGATGCAATCCTGATGGAAGGAACTGTGGTAACCGCCCTCGGTATCAAGCGTTCGGAAAAAGCTCTCTCCTATAATGTCCAGGAAATCAAATCAGATGACCTGGTGGCCAACAAGGATGCCAACTTCATCAATTCCCTCAACGGAAAGGTTGCAGGTCTGAATATCAATGCTTCCTCTTCAGGAGTCGGCGGAGCCACCAAGGTCATAATGCGTGGTCAGAAATCCATTTCACAGTCTTCCAATGCTCTCTATGTGATTGACGGTGTGCCTATGTACACCACTGCAAAGGAGGGAAGTACACAGTTCGGTTCCCAGGGTTCATCCGACCCGATTGCCGACATCAATCCGGAAGATATCGAATCTATCTCGGTCCTTACCGGAGCGGCTGCAGCGGCCCTCTACGGTTCTGATGCCGCAAATGGCGCAATTGTAGTGACAACGAAAAAAGGCAAGGAAGGCAAGGTAACTGTAAATGCCACTGCAGGTGTAGAAGTGATGACTCCTTTCGTGCTTCCGAGATTCCAGAACAGGTACGGAACAGGTGACTACAATTCTTCCATCGGCTCCGATGTCAGAAGTTGGGGTCAGCCTCTCAATTCTGCCAATAATTACCATTACAATCCCGCAAAGGACTACTTTCAGACTGGTGTGACCCATTCTGAAAGTGTGTCTGTTTCAATGGGAAATGAAAGAAACCAAACCTACCTTTCAGGTTCGGCAATAGATTCCTATGGCGTCGTTCCGAACAACGGCTACCACCGTTACAATTTTACTTTCCGCAATACCACTTCTTTCCTGAAGGACAAGATGCATCTGGATGTCGGTGCCAGTTACATCATCCAGAAGGACCTGAATATGATTAACCAGGGAACCTACAACAACCCTCTCGTGGGAGCATATATTTTCCCTCGCGGAGGAGACTGGGATGATGTCAGGATGTTTGAAAGATATGATGTGACCCGTCGTCTTTCGACCCAGTACTGGCCAATCGGAGATGCAGGTATGACGATGCAGAACCCTTACTGGATCAACTACCGCAATCTCAGGGAGAACAAGAAGGACAGGTATATGCTCAATGCATCTCTTTCCTACGACATTCTTGACTGGCTCAATATTGCAGGACGTGTTCGGGTTGACAACTCTATAACAAAATATACTGAGAAATTCTACGCCTCGACCCTTCCTCAGCTTACCGAGTCTTCGAAGAACGGTCTTTATGGCATCAGTTCGATGAAGGACAGCCAGATTTATGCTGATGTCCTTCTGAACATCGACAAGAGGTTCAATGAGGATTGGACTCTTCAGGCGAACATAGGTGCATCCATTACGGACATGCGTTACGATGCTTTCAAGAACCGCGGTCCGATTGCCGACGGCGAGATGTCGGAAGAGAAACCGGGACTTGCCAATGTCTTTAATGTGCAGAACCTGTCCAATTCACAGAAAACCAGCAGACTTCAGGAAGGCTGGAGAGAACAGACCCAGTCTGTATTCGCTTCCGCTGAGGTAGGATACAAAGGTGCATATTACCTTACCCTCACAGCCCGTAATGACTGGCCTTCACAACTTGCAGGTCCGCATTCCAACAAGAAGTCTTTCTTCTATCCTTCTGTCGGAGCTTCTGTCGTTCTTTCGCAGATCATTCCGAATATGCCTGCAAACCTCGAGTATCTCAAAATCAGAGGTTCCTACGCATCCGTGGGTACTGCTTTCGAAAGATATATTGCCAATCCGAAGTACAAATGGAACTCAAGCGGTTTGAGCTGGAACACCCAGACTCAATACCCGATGTATGACCTCAAACCGGAGCTGACAAATTCTTGGGAGGTTGGTCTTTCAATGCGTTTCCTCAAATGGTTCAGCCTCGAGGCTACCTACTATCACACGAACACGAAGAACCAGACCTTCAATCCGCAGATTTCCACGGGTTCGGGCTCATCTGAAATCTATATCCAGTCCGGTGACGTGATGAACCAGGGATGTGAAATCAGCCTCGGCTTCGGCAAGGACTGGAACAAGTTCAGGTGGGATTCAAATCTCGCGTTCTCAACCAACCAGAACAGAATTGAATCACTTGCCGACAATGTGCTCAATGCCGCCACAGGAGAAGAATTCAGTGTGGACCAGCTTGATA
>CAMEBJ010000164.1 GCA_945912085.1 uncultured Bacteroidales bacterium
ACGGCAATGCTATTGACGGCTATGTCCTGCACCTCACAGAGAGTGTGGGACATAACAGATTACGGAGCAATCGGAGACAACCTTTCCGACAACACACTTGCAATCAACCGAGCGATCAGCCTGTGCTCGCAGGCAGGAGGAGGCACGGTGCTGATTCCTGAAGGGGACTTTGTCAGCGGTACGGTATTTCTGAAATCGGGAGTCACCCTGAAACTTGCGCAGGGAGCAAGGCTTTCCGGCAGTCTCGACCTGGATGCCTACGCCAGCTACATCCCATCGAAAGACCTCTCCCGCTACGACAGCGGAACAGGAACCGCCAACCAGAACTGCGCTTCGGATTCCTCCTGGTGCAGGGCATTGATCATTGCAGCAAACACCTCCGGAGCAGCCATCCTGGGTCCCGGCATCATCGACGGGAGAAACATTGAAGACCCTGAAGGAGAAGAGGGAATACGTGGACCCCACACCATTATCATTGCAGAGTCCGAAAACTTGAGTGTCAGCGATATAACCATCGTCAACTCCGGGAACTATGCCATCCTGGGATATGAACTGGACAATGTCCGTTTCGAAAATGTCAATATTTCCAGAGGCTGGGACGGAATCCACCTCAGGGGTGCCGTGAATTCAGGTATATTCAACAGTCGCTTCACGACCGGGGATGACTGCATCGCAGGAGGCTGGTGGGAGGACTTCACCATCAGAGGCTGCCGCCTCAACTCCTCCTGCAACGGAATCAGGATGATAATGCCTTCCGAGAGACTTTCAATCAGGGACTGCCTCTTCGAAGGGCCCGGACTCGCTCCCCACAGGACATCCTCCTCCACGGGAAAGCCTATGCTCTACGGAATCAGCCTTGAGCCCGGCGGATGGGGTCCCGCTCCCGGCCGGCTGGACAGGATTTCCATCAGTGGATGTTCATTCCTGAAGACTCTCTCCCCCATTTCCGTCACACTGCAGGATGACAACAGCTGCGGGGAGATTCTCATTGAGGACTGCACCGCCCTGAACACCTGGAGAATGGCCCTGTCAGTGAAGAGCTGGGGCACAGCCCGCACCGACAAGGTCACAATCAGGAACTGCCTCTTCAATTTTGACGGCATACCCGACCCGACAATCCCTGAAAAGATGGCATCCCTCCCTTTCGACCAATGGCCCTACTTCCCTTCCTGGGGAGCCTGGTTCAGAAACATCGGTGAAGTCAACATAGAGAACACCTCCTTCACCCTCAACGGCAGGGACTATCGGCCCGACATCCTTTACGACAATGTCGGGAAGCACTCATTCACCCTCAATGGCAGTCATCGAAAGGATGCGTATGTTTTCATCGAAAGGAAGAGTGAGTACTGACCCCTCAACAGGCATCTCGAACATATATATGTAGGTCGGCTCATAAATCTGGTTCCTTGTGGAAGGATGGTGACGGTGGCTGCCAGAGCAGGCAATTTGTGCTTCTGAGAGCATCCAGGTACCATCCAAAGGTGCTGTCAGACCTGTCCAGACAGGTACTTCGAATGTACGAGTGATGGAACCACTGACAAATTCCGCACTTCGGGTTCTGTCGGAGGACGCTGCAAGGAAGCAGACCTTTGAATAGCTCTGGGGCAGGATAATCTTCTGGCCTTTGCACGCAAGGGCATTCGGAAAATCAGCCTTCCCAAAAACAAACGGAATACCTCTGTAAAGAAGGGAGACCGGAAAGGTTTCCGCAGAGTAGGACCTCCAGCTTCTGTCCATCTTGCCGATAGAAGTGAATGCATCCGATGTGATTGCAACCACATCGTAAGGAAGACTTACACTGACTGTTTCCCGAACTGACCTCCTGTCATTTCCACAAAGCCGCACACGGAAAGTTGCAGGGGAATAGGCTCCTGCCCGAACTTTCAGCTTTCTTCCTTCAATCTCTGCATCTTCAAGTTTCTCCTCAAGTCCATTAACTTTCTCTGCGCTGAGGATTTCAGATGCAAATTCCACAGTTCCTTCAGCAATACTGCCGGAAGACTCGTAGAGTCGGACAATGAAACCATCTCCGTTCTCAGCCTTTTTGAAACACCTGACCATCAGTGACGGATTCGACACTTTCAGCATCCGTAAATTCCTGCCCATCGATCCGGCGTGGACGGAAACCGGCACGGCCACCTTGCGATATGCCATCCTGTCTGCAGCCGCAGCCGCTTCATCAAGAGAGGAAATGTGTCCTAAAATGGAATATCTGACAATGTGCTCTCCCCAGTCCTGGGTACGATGCTCGACATATCTATCCTTGTTTGCGGAAGGAGAGTGGAATAAAGTGAGTCTTAAAGTATTGTTGTCAGGTTTGTCCCAGCCGTACTTTCCGTTGGTGAGTATAGTCACGCCGTAGGACCCGTCTTCCGCAGTCAGGTCAGCCCACTGGTGAGCATATACTTCGTAGGCTGTCTCTGAATTGTTTCCTCTGCGGACATTGCCGAGACCTATGTCGTAGGTAGCCTTCTCTGAAGCGATTCCAAGAGGGAAAGAGGCTTTCATCAGTTTGCCTTCCTCCTTCCAGTCAATGGTGTTCTCTATGTCAATCCTCTCGACCGGACCTGCATTGTAGAGGATAATCCTTTGGACTATCGAAGTGTTGTTGTACCTTCTAGTGACCTTGAGAACCGACCTGAGAACATTTCTGCTCTCCATTTCTATCCGGACATCCTCCGAAGCAGAAACAGGTTCTGAATCTAGGGTTGACTTGTAAATTTCCCAGCCGGGCCACTGGTCGGAAACATTATGTTCAAAAATATCCAGTGAGAAGGCATCACCTTTCCTTACCAGTTCCCTGTCACATCTTTTGTCCACGATTGAGCAGATATCACCGCGCTGATTCACCGTAACTTTCCAGATGGCATTCTCCACAGTCCGTTCATTCGCCGGAACTGCTGTCCGGCGGGCAGCAGACGTTCCTCGGAAATCAAATACTTCCACCGACATTGCCTCAGAAGTGGCTGCTACGGCAAGAGTCACAGAAGATTCATCCCTGCGAAGAACCTCCGAAGTGACCTTTTTCCCTTTTGAATCATAGGCTATGTAATCCGTTATTCCATTACCAAGAGGAAGAGTCACATTGAAATAATCCTCATTTTTAACTGCAACGGGATTGAACACAACCACCGGAACGCCTTTCACTCTGGTGTCCATCTGATGGGAGATGCTTTCGAGAGAAGATTCAATCACATTATGGAACTGATTGAGGGAAATCATCTCATCCACTCTGGAAATGTCATAGACCTCAGGTATGCTCGTCCCTGTCAGGTCATCGTGGAACTGATGCCAAAGGAAACGCTTCCAGGCATCGCTCAGTTGGTAGTGGGGATATCGTGCACATCACATCCAATCAGCGATTACAGCAGCACCCTCGGCTATTCCGGCAGCAAGCTCATTGTCACGATTCATCCTTTTCATTCTGGCCTGCGATGTATAACAGCCGGCCCCGTGGGTATCCATCAGCAGTTCACCACTGTAGGAAGGGAGAACGTCGGTGTCGAGAAGATGGGCCCAGTCCCGGAAAATGTCGTCAGAACCGGCCGGCAGGATGTCAAAACATGAGGAATTCTCTCTGCTCTTCATCACATATTCCACTCCTAAAGGAGTAGGAGAGCCTCCCCTGTCTCCCTGAAGTTGGGAACTCTTCGTTCCATAGTACCTGAACGCAACACCGATTGGAGATTCATCTATAGATTTGAGGATTGATTCATCCCGAGAAAAATCCCTGTCAGGATTCCAACTGTACTTGTAGCCATGTGCCACAGCCAGAATCTTTGAACCGTCTATACCTTCCCAAACTCCGAATTCGAAAGGCCATTTGCTGTCCCCATGGAAATTGGCATATCTCCAACCCAGTTTTTGGGTTGAGAATCCCAGAAGACCGCAATGGGAGGCAATCGTCGGGAGATTTGCGCTGAATCCAAAGCAGTCAGGCAGCATAATGTCTTTCGATGTGACGCCGAATTCCTTCCTGTAAAACT
>CAMEBJ010000165.1 GCA_945912085.1 uncultured Bacteroidales bacterium
GATGCGATGACCGGTCAGGATGCAGTGCTCACCGCCAAGGCTTTCAATGACAGACTTGATTTCGACGGCGTTGTCCTCACGAAGATGGACGGTGACACCCGTGGCGGTGCGGCCCTCTCGATCAAGGCCGAGGTAGGCAAGCCGATCAAGTTTGTCAGCTCGGGTGAGAAGATGGAGGCCCTGGATGTCTTCCATCCTGCCAGAATTGCCGACCGTATCCTCGGGATGGGTGACGTGGTTTCTCTCGTGGAGAAGGCTCAGGAGCAGTTCGACGAGAAGCAGGCCCGTGAACTCAAGAAGAAACTCGCGAAGGACAAGTTCACGCTCTGGGATTTCTACGGGCAGATTCAGCAGGTCAAGAAGATGGGCAACATCAAGGACCTCGCTTCGATGATTCCGGGAATGGGCAAGGCCCTGAAGGATGTGGATATGGACAATGATTCGTTCAAGGGTATCGAGGCCATCATCCTGTCGATGACTCCTTACGAAAGAGAGCATCCTGAGGTCATCAACGGGAGCCGCCGCAAGAGAATCGCCGACGGTAGCGGCACTTCCCTCCAGGAGGTCAACCGCCTGCTCAAGCAGTTCGAGGGCACCCGCTCAATGATGAAGAGCGTTATGACCGGCAAATTCCCGGGAATGCGCCGACGCTGACGGTCGTGAACGCGAAGTAAAACAGTCCAGCAGACTTTTTGCAGTGAACAGCCGACGGCAGTCGGAGGGAAAAATAAGGGAGTCGGCACTGCTACATAACCGGCTCCCTTAAATGTGTACTAAAACCTAAACCTGCATACAAGATGCAAATACCACTCCAAATGTTGCAGTAAAAATAAAAATATGGATGTCTTTTTGCAGGACATCCATATTTTTTCAGAGTTGCAGGGGATTATTTTGAAGCCTCAACTGACACTTTCCTGAATTCTTTCATAAGTTTCATAAGGTTCAGAGCGGCTTTGCGGGCACGGGCACCAGCAGCTTTGTTGCCTTTTTCCACCTGAGCGTCAGCATTTGCTGCAAATGCCTCGTACTCTGCTTTGATCTGCGATACAAGTTCTTTCATTTCCGTTAGAAATTAAATTAGTTCGTTAAACATTAAGCATCAAAAGATTGTGCAAGGTAGGGATTTAAAATCAATAAAACAAGATATTCCCCTTAAAATTACATATTTAGGAATCCTCACTTGTTAATCTTTGTGTTGACAATGTTCATCGCCCTGTCCGGTCCCAGCATTGCAAAAGCCTTGATTCCTTCAATTGCCTTGTCGCAGATCTGAGGCATAAGCGCCTTTTCCTCGTCGGTCAGCTCTCCCAGCACGAAGTCAATCTGACCGCCCCTGGAGAAGTCGTTCCCGATTCCGGCCCTGAGCCGTGCATATTCCTGAGTTCCGAGCATTTCCGTGATGTTGGTCAGCCCGTTGTGCCCACCAGCGCTTCCGTTCTTTCTCATCCTGAGTGTCCCGAACGGAATATTCAGGTCGTCGGAGATGACGAGCAGGTTTTCAAGAGGCAGTTTCAGTTCGTTCACCCAGTATCTGACAGCCTTTCCGCTGAGATTCATATATGTCGATGGCTTCAGGAGGATGAATTTCCTTCCTTTGACTGAAATCTCTGCGGTACTGCCGTAGCGTGAGGTCTCAAAAACAACATTGGATGCCTGTGCCCAGGCATCCAATATCATAAATCCCATGTTGTGCCTGGTTGAAGCATATTCTGCCCCTATATTTCCCAGACCAACTATCAGGTAGTTCATTTCCTATGCTACTTTGAAGCCTCTGCCTTTGCCTGTGCTGTTGCACGGGTAGGACGTACGGAGCAGATGATGGTAGCCTTTGGAGAAACGATGTTCACGCCCTCAAAGTGGAGGTCACCTGCAACGATCTGCTTGCCGATCTGGAGTGAAGTAGTGTCAACCTCAACGAGGTCAGGAAGTTTGTCGAGCAGTGCGCTGATGCGGATCTTACGGCTGGAAACGAGAAGCTTACCTCCGAGTTTCACACCCTCTGAGTGTCCGGTAATCTTCACAGGGACATCGATTACAACCGGTTTGTCTTCAGCGACAGCGAGGAAGTCCACGTGGAGAGCCTCGTCGGTAACCGGATGGTACTGAACCTCGTGGAGGACAGCGAGATAGGTCTTGCCGCCGATTTTGATGTCAATGATGTAGGAATTTGGAGTGTGGGTAACGCTCTTGAGATCCTTTGATGTTACTGTGAAAAGGAGATTCTCCATTCCGTTGCCATAAAGGTTGCAAGGAACGAGTCCTGCCCTTCTTATGGCCTTTACCGCAGCCCTGTTTGAAGCCTCGCGGATTTCGCCGTTGAGTTCAATGTGTTTCATGGTGTTTTTTGTAAAAATGTGTTACTCAGTCCTACGCTCTGGGGACTACCTTGCGGAATGCCCCGTCGTAAGACCCCATTGCACCAAAAGGCTGATGCCTTTTAGGAATCGTTGAAATTCCGTATGGGGCCGCAAAGATAGAATATTTTCCGTGAAATGCAAAATTATTCAGCGGGAACCAGACCTGTCGCCTTGTTCCATTCGAGAGTTCTGTAGTAGGTGTCCAGATATTTACCTCCGTTGGACGGAAGGTACATACTCAGCCCCGAGTGTTTTTTCATCGCAAATCCGGGATATGGACTGATTTGGGACGAAGCGAGGAAGAAAGGTGTGGCAGCCTTGTAGAGGATGCATTCGTCCAGAGCCTGTGAGACTGCATTCAGTTCGAAGTCGTTGCATCCGGTCTGTTTTACGATGTCAAGGAAGTCGTAGAACCAGTGGTAATTGTAGGTGAAATACTGCTGGACCCCGCTCTTGTCGATTGTCCCGAGGCCTTCCCTGTACTTGCTGAAGATTCCCGCACAGACACTTCCCAGGGCAGGAAGCGCGCCACAGTCGATCAGGGAAATGGAGGCTGAACGGTTGGATCCCGTCCGTTTGTCGTAAAAGGCAAAATAGTTTTCGCAGAATCCCTCATAGTCTCCCTTGAGCAGGTATCCGGCCATTGTGGTGTAGTCCATCCCGTCGGAAAGGATTTCCGTCTGTGAGGCAATGATGTAGTCCGTTTTGTCCTTGAGCTGGTAGGCGACCTCGACACCTCCCATCAGACAGGCGTCGAAGACAATATATTTCATCTTGTAGGGGATGTTCTGCGCGAAGTCCCTGATGTCCATCTCGTATGTCACGGTGTTCTCCCGGTCTGAACCGATGGAACGCTTGATGTTGGAGAAAATCGAGATGTCATCCCCTTCGTATTTCGAGGAGTTGGAATAGTATCCGCAGGGGAGGTAGCCGGTTCCGTGGCTGGAAAAGACAAGTCCGTATTCCTTTGCCGGGAATTTCGATCTTGCGTAGAGAAGCACCGAGTAGAGGGTTCTTGTTTCGGCCGAGATGATTTCTTTCGGGAAAGTGAGGAGAGTGTCTGTACGGAATGTGTTGTCGGTCTGACGGTATGCCCGAAGGAGATATGATTCGGAAGGAGCATAGCCCGAGACTGTCGGATGGGTGTAAACCAGAACCACGTCCCCGTGCTTTTGCGGAATGCCTTCAGAATTGATCAATTCCCTGATGTCCTGTTTCAGGGAGGCATTCAGGTTGTTGTGGCCGTCGGAGTAGAGAATCAGCACCTTCCTGTTTTCAATGTCGGGTTGCGGCTCCGGCTGCACCTTCTCCTGACAGCCCAAAAGCGTCAGGCACAACAGGATGGATGCAGCGGTTAAATGTACGTTGTATATTGAATATTTCATATTTCATATATATTCACAAGTCTGCAAAAATACCAAATATTTTGTATCTTTGAGGGTTTTTGCGAAATATTGAATATTATTTCGTGCGAAGTCGGAAAGTCTTATAGATAACTTAAGTTTCGCAATGCGAAACACCTTGTTTGGAGATGCTTTAGCATCGATAG
>CAMEBJ010000166.1 GCA_945912085.1 uncultured Bacteroidales bacterium
TATGAGGAGCTATATCGTGCAGATTGACTCGCTCAACACCCTGAACAAGAAACTGACGGCTGACGCGGCGGCGGCAAGGAAGGAGGCTGCGGAGAGCAGGAAGAAGAATGCGGAACTCAAGCAGACTGTCGAGAGTCTTTCAGCCAGCGTCGCTACGGGGGCGATTCTCAAAGGCAGGGCCATCAGGATTGATGCCTACAATGCTTCCGGGAAGGTTACGGACAGGAGCAGCAGGGTTGTCAGACTGCTGACCACCTTGAGTCTGGTTGAGAATGAACTTGCAGAGAAGGGCCCTGTCAGGGTTTACATCAGAGTTAAGGATCCGGACGGGAATCTGCTGACAAATGCTTCCAGCAGGGAGTTCACGGTGGCAGGAGGAGAACCGATGATTGCCTCTGCCTCAAGGGAGGTCGATTACCAGGGTGCGGAAGTGGAGATGAGCATTTACCTTAACGACATCGCTGAATACGTTAAAGGCATCTACACCGTCGAGGCATTCACCGAGCAGGCAAGTCTCGGGACTGCGGAGCTGATGCTCAGGTAGTTTTTGAGGGGCTTCCGGATGGTGTATGTCCACATACCTTTCTGCCGCAGTTTCTGCAGTTATTGCGGGTTCTATTCGGAGATTCCCGGTCAGGCCGGGAATGACGATGAGCGGGAGGATGGGAATCTCACCCACGGAACAGAACAGATCGGAAAGGACGAGAAAGAAGGGACAAACGTCATTCCCGGCTTGACCGGGAATCTCACTCGCGAAGCAGAGAGGGAAGACAGGCAGGAGAGGGTGACGGTCGGGGATTTCGTGGAGGCGCTCTGCCGGGAAGCAGCCCTGAGGGCTGATGAAATAAGGTCTTGCCACGGGACCGAAACATTGTATATCGGCGGGGGGACCCCGTCGATTTTGTCTTTGGAGCAGTTGGAAAGGATTGTACTGGCGGTGCGGAAGGCTCTGGGGAATGAAGGGGCGGATGTTTCCGGAAGCGGGAGCACAGACGGGAGCAGGAGTCCTGGCACCATCAGTAGTCTAGGCGGGAGCGGGAGCCCTTTCCGGGAATTTACCGTGGAAGTCAATCCGGATGACATCGTCAGAAAAGGGCCGGAGTATGTCAAAGGACTGATGCGCCTGGGAGTGAACCGGGTGAGTATGGGAGTACAGTCCTTTGACGACAGGGTTCTGCACCGGATGAACCGCAGGCACAGTGCAGCAGATGCCGTCAAGGCCTACAGGATTCTGCGGGAATGCGGTGTGGAGAACATCAGCATTGATTTGATTTTCGGATTCCCACCGGACTTCGGGAATGGTTCTCCATCGGGCAAAGACCTCGGGAATGGCGTTCCTGAGATGCAGGAAGAATATGGGACTGACGGGAGAGGAGGCAGAACCGATGGCGATGGAGGCAGAACCGATGGCGATGGAGGCAGGACTGGAGGCGATGAAGGCAGGACTGGAGGCGATGAAGGCGATGGATGCGCGGAAAAGATGAGTGAACCTCTTGACTATTGGAGAGACACTCTGCGCAGAGCTCTGGAGATTGGCGGTGACGGAAGACCCCCCGAGCACATATCCGCCTACCAATTGTCAATCGAAAAGGGCAGTGCCCTTGAGAAAATGGTTGCCGACGGAAGATTCACCCCGCTTTCCGATGAACTCTGCTCAGCACAGTATGACCTGCTCTGTTCAACCCTTGCTGCAGCAGGCTACAACCACTACGAAATCTCCAATTTCGCCCGCCCCGGCAAGGAAGCAATCCACAACAGTGCCTACTGGAATCACACTCCATACGTCGGGCTTGGCCCGGGGGCACACAGTCTTGTTTTCAGGGAGTCTTACCCGGCAGACAGTCCCGGTCCTGCAGGGAAAACACTCGGGCAAGGAAGACCGGATGATTTAGTCAAAGTACACCAGGCGGAAGAAACCGCCGCGGAGAAATTCGGACAAGGAGATGACGCGCAAAAAAGGCTTGTTGCAAGGCGATGGAACATCGATGATGTCAGAGCATATATAAATGCCTACAGCACTCCTCCAGCCCCACTTTCCCGGGAAAACCCTGACAACACCGACGGCAACACCCCGCCAGTGACAGGCGAAGAAATCCTGACCGCAGAACAAATCCACACCGAACAGATAATGCTCTGTCTGCGTACCTCCCGCGGCATCCCCCGCCACATCCTGGAATCCATCCCCGCCTCAGCCGCCAGGGTCCGCCGCCTGATTGCCTGCGGCTCCCTCGTCCCTGTGAGCGAAATCTGCAAGGAAGACTCTTCCCGGGGCGACCTTCCCGGCAGACCTGACAGGCCCGCCCAGGATGCTCCCCGCCTGAGAATCCCCGAGAACCGTTTCTTTGTCTCGGATGACATCATTGCGGAGCTTATCTGAAGAAATTTTAAAAAAAGATTGCGAACAATGGCATCGCAAGTGCTGTGCGAATGGAATCAAGATTACAGTTTCGTGAAAATCACCTGACACACGAATCGCCATTCTAGATACCTGCAGGGCACATCCTTGTGCCTGGTGGCACCAAATTGAGCTCACCTGCCACAATTTTACAGCTAACTACCTGATAATCAATAATGCCTTGTGCCCGGTGAATTTCTCGAAGCCAAACCAGCAGTTTTCTCGAAGCCCAATCCGCTGTTTCTCGAAGCCAAACCAGCAATTCTCCCACACCGTGGGCGATAGGATACTATATGAAGGGATTCAGCATCTCCTCGTAGAGTGCCACAGGCCCGAGATGCCAAAGCTTGCTCGACTCGTCGGCAAGACGCGGATTTCCCTCGCTGTTCATAAAACCATCAGTATCCTTGTTGATTCAACCACGTTAGCAATGCTGGTCCGGAATTTGTACAATTATAGTAATGAAAGATGCGAATAATCAAGTCCTATTATGAATAAGATTAAGTTCCTTGTTGTGGCCCTTATGGGGCTGTTTTTGTGCTCGTGCGGCGATAAGCAGATTGGAAAGGAAGAACTCTGCGGTATCTGGATACAGCCCGTTCCGGGGTCCCACATAGTTCAGGGAGTCGAACTCAAGTCAGACGGAAGTGCCAGGTCCGTGAATATGGAAACCCTACGTTACGAGCGCTGGGAACTCGAGTCGGAGAGCATAATCCTTCACGGCCTCAGCATTGGCAACGGCGTCAGCGGAGAGTTCTCCGATACCCTCGGGATAGTCAAACTCACTCCGGACAGTCTCATCCTTAGGAAAGGCGAACTCATTCTCGAATACTCCAGATCTGTGGAAGACTGCGGGTTTCAGCCAATCCCGGTACCATAATGAAAGGCATAATAAGCTTCGGCCCGAAAGTTCGCAAATTCCGCGACGATTCTGCATCAGAATTCGGAACTGAATATGCCGGCACGCTGCAGGTTCTCAGAATCATCAGTTGCGGAAATTGATTACTCATATCTTCGGAGTTCACTTGTTTTCCGCCTTGCTCTGAAACTTCTCGACGTCAATGATGAACCGCTCGTGGGTGCCTTCGCCGATGAGTCCGCGCTCATCGAACGCCTTCACAGAGAAGCAGACCTTTCGGCGATCTATCTCTATGACCTCGGTTTCGGCCCATACCTTCATTCCAATGGGGGTTGCGGCGCAGTGACTTACGTTGATATGCGTGCCTACGGAACTCTGTCCTTCTTCGAGACAGGGCTCGATGGAGAGGACCGCAGCCTTCTCGATAAGGGATATCATCATAGGTGTGGCGAACACCTTTACCTTTCCACTGCCAACATTCGTAGCAATATTCGCCGTTGTTACGGTCGTCTCCTGACGACCCTTGATTCCCAGTTTTACCATAGTCAGTTTAACCTATGAAATCAATAAATGCGTCAACCTGTGATTTCAGAAGGGCAGTCTGCTCTTCGGTCA
>CAMEBJ010000167.1 GCA_945912085.1 uncultured Bacteroidales bacterium
TGTGGCTATTTACGGAACAAAGGCCGGTGGAATCAGCATCGCGAACAGCATCCAGAGCATCCGCAAGAAAAAATATACCCTGCGTGCATTCATAACCGACGGGGCCGAGATGAAAAACAGCTACCTGATGGGCAAGCGCGTCTACCTGAACGGACCTGACATCGGAGAGGTCCTGAGCCGCGAAGGCGTACGTGCAATCCTGGTGTCGCCTCTGAAGACGGATCTCATCCGCTCGAACCAGGGAATGATTGACGACCTGATTGCCCACGGCATACGCATAATGATGATGTCCAGTGCCGAGGAATGGGACGGAAAGAGTCCGGTGACACACAACCAGCTCCACGAGGTTGAGATAGAGGACCTTCTCCCTCGTGAGAAGATTGAAGTGGATATGGGCGCCATCGGTACCCTCCTGAGAGGTCGCCGCATCCTGATCACCGGAGCGGCAGGATCCATAGGTTCAGAGATGGTCCGCCAGATTGCTTCCTTCCTGCCATCCGAAATGGTCCTTGTGGACCAGGCTGAGACTCCGATGCACGACATCCGCCTGATGATGACCCGCGAGTATCCATCCGTCAAATGCCTGACAGTGGTGACAAGCATCACTAACCACGAGCATATGCGCTGCCTTTTCAGCGAGCACCGTCCTGAGTATGTCTTCCACGCAGCTGCCTACAAGCACGTGCCGATGATGGAGGACAATCCATCGATAGCAGTCCAGAACAACATCTACGGCACGCGTGTAATCGCAGACCTCGCCGTTGAGTTCGGCACGAGGAAGTTCGTGATGATTTCGACTGACAAGGCGGTGAACCCGACAAATGTGATGGGTTGCAGCAAGCGTATATGCGAGATTTACTGCCAGAGTCTGAACCAGGCCATCCAGGAGGGGAGGGTGAAGGGCGTGACCCAGTTCGTTACGACCCGCTTCGGCAATGTACTCGGCTCAAACGGAAGCGTGATTCCGATTTTCAAGGAGCAGATTCGCCGTGGAGGTCCCGTTACGGTTACCCACCCGGACATCATCCGTTACTTTATGCTGATTCCGGAGGCCTGCCGTCTGGTTCTTGAGGCCGGCACGATGGGCAGGGGAGGCGAGATTTTCGTGTTCGATATGGGTCAGCCGGTGAAGATTGTCGATCTTGCCAAGAGAATGATTGCCCTCTCTGGGGCCCAGGGCATAGAAATCAGGTACACCGGTCTTCGTGACGGAGAGAAACTCTACGAAGAAGTCCTCAGTGACCAGGAGGGCACAATACCGACCATCCATCCGAAAATTATGGTGGCCAAGGTCCGCGAGTACGACTACACCACAGCCCTTGCAAATGAGGAACGCCTTCTGGAAATGTCCCGGGGCTTTGACGATATGGCGACAGTCAAGTTGATGAAGGAGATCGTTCCGGAGTACAAGAGCCGTTCTTCGAAATATGAAATTTTGGACAAGTGAATATTTAACAACTGAATATTTAACAAGACAAGGAAATATTTAACAATATGAACGCATCCGATAGTTTGAAAATTGCCGTGGCCGGGACGGGATATGTTGGCCTGTCAATAGCTACACTTTTGTCCCAGCGTCACGAGGTGGTTGCAGTTGATGTCATTCCGGAGAAGGTTGAGAAGCTGAACAATCGTGTTTCCCCGATTCAGGATGACTACATTGAGGAATATCTCAGAACTAGGGACCTGAATCTTCGCGCAACCCTCGACGGAGAGAGTGCCTACCGTGATGCAGATTTCGTGGTGATTGCCGCCCCGACGAACTACGACAGCAAAAAGAACTTTTTCGACACATCCCACGTGGAAGAGGTGATTGACCTTGTGCTGAAAGTAAACCCTGACGCTGTTATGGTGATAAAATCCACCATTCCTGTCGGTTACACTGTCTCCGTCCGGGAGAAATTCTCCTACCGAGAGCGTCAGTCTGACGGAACGATGAAGGTTGTCACCCCGAACATAATCTTCGCCCCGGAATTCCTCAGGGAGAGCAAGGCTCTTTACGACAATCTCTACCCCTCACGCATAATCGTGGGCTACGAGCAGGGCAATCCTGTTCTGGAAAAGGCGGCTCACACCTTTGCCGCCCTGATCAAGGAAGGCTCATTGAAAGAGGATGTGCCTGTGCTTTTTATGGGAAGCACTGAGGCTGAGGCGGTCAAACTCTTCGCCAACACCTACCTCGCCCTGCGCGTGAGCTACTTCAACGAACTCGACACGTATGCCGAGATGAAAGGCCTCGACACCAAGTCAATCATCGACGGTGTCTGCCTTGATCCGCGAATCGGGACTCACTACAACAATCCTTCGTTCGGTTACGGAGGCTACTGCCTTCCGAAAGACACGAAGCAGCTCCTTGCCAACTACAATGATGTGCCGGAAAACCTCATACACGCAATCGTCGATTCGAACCGCACCAGGAAGGATTTCATCGCCGACCAGGTTCTGAACAAGGCAGGCTACTACAGCTACAGCGGAACCATCCAGTGGGACAGCACTCAGGAAAGGCATTGTGTGATTGGTGTTTACCGCCTGACGATGAAGTCCAACAGCGACAACTTCCGCCAGAGCGCCATCCAGGGCATAATGAAGCGCATCAAGGCTAAGGGCGCCGAGGTAATCATCTACGAACCTACTCTCGCAGACGGCACCCTCTTCTTCGGAAGCAAGGTAGTGAACGACCTGCAGGAGTTCAAGGCCCAGGCCCAGGCCATCATCGCCAACCGCTACGACCCTGTTCTCGACGATGTGCGCGAAAGGGTTTACACGAGGGACGTCTTCAGAAGGGATTGATAAATATTCATTAAAATGAAAAGATTCTGTCAGTCAGTTTCAGGACTGTGACCCCAATGCCACCTCCGCAGAGAAGTGGCAGATGATGGACAAGATTTTTGATTCAGAAAAGTAATCCTGCAATGGCAAAGAAAGTTTTCGTCAGCGGTTGTTACGACCTTCTTCACAGCGGCCACGTCGAGTTCTTCATCCAGGCGTCGCAGTTCGGCGACTTGTATGTCGGAATCGGTTCGGACGAGACCTATCTGGAGTACAAGCACCGCAAACCGATGTTCCCCCAGGAGGAACGTCTCTTTATGGTAAAGAGCATCCGCTATGTGAAAGACGCCTTCATCAATGCCGGGCACGGAGTCATTGACTATCTCCCGACACTTGACATAGTGAAACCGGACATATTCGTGGTCAATGCCGAAGGCGGCAGTGAGCAGAAGCGCCGTGTCTGCGAGAGCCGGGGGATTCAGTACATCGAGTTGGAAAGAACCCCTCACGAAGGCCTTCAGGCCCGCAGTTCATCTTCCCTGAAAACTTCTTTGGGCAAGGATGATTCTTCTGAACAGGTGGCGGGGATTCCGACAAGGCTCGATTTGGCCGGCACCTGGATTGACCAGCCTTATGTCAGCCAGTATCATCCGGGCTGGGCCCTGACGATTTCCCTGGAACCGACATTTGAAATCAGGGACCGTTGCGGGCTCAGCACCAGCACCAGGAATATGATTCACAAAATCTGGCCGGTGAAACTCCCGAAGATGGATCCCGAGATGCTTGCACGACTGGTTTTTTGCTTTGAAAACAATCCGGAGAAGGAAGATGACTACATTTCCGGAGCCCAGGATTCAATCGGAATCTGCGTCCCGGGACTTGCCCGTCATTACTATGACAGAAACTTCTGGCCTCTGAAAATCGAGAACACTGTCGATGAAATGACTCTCCGCTTCCTGGAAAACCACATTGTCCTGATTCCTCTGGAGCCACGCCGCAAAGGTTGCAGCGTCGTTGAAGGCAAGGACATCACATCCGAAAAAGTCCGTGCCCTCGCTC
>CAMEBJ010000168.1 GCA_945912085.1 uncultured Bacteroidales bacterium
CTATCAGTTAGTGGCATTTCGCCAGCTATTCTTATCTTTTTTCAACCTACCACTCCAGAATCTTCCTGAAGTCGTAGGCCTCCGGGTTGGAGATGCCGAGAGCCTTCACTGCCTCGTAATCCTCAGGGGTTACGTAGTGGGCGATGTATTTGTAGTAGTTCTGGGCAGTTCCGGCATTGATGTCAACAACGCGAGGAGGAATCTTTCCTGACTCTGGATCCTGAAGATCAGCAAGGTAAAGAGGTGAGACATTGCCGTAGGCATCGACATAGACCATACATCCGGTCTTGCCCTCGCTGAAGAGCTGGTAAACGCCCATTGCGAGCTCTGTGCAGTAGGTAAGGTCGTAAGCCACAGGGTCCTGGCAACGTACATCGTAACCGATTTCGACAGGACGGGATTTCACCTTGAGTCCGAGTTTCTTGAACTCCTTCTCGAGGAGGTCGTTGAAGAGAACGGCCTTTGAAATCTTGCCGAGCTCAGGATGGCCGTGGTCGTCATAGGTGAAGTGGATACCTGCATCTACAGCCTCCTGTGCGACGCCTGCATCGTGGAAAAGACCTTCAGCAGCGACAACTGTACCGTAGTTGATGCCCATCAACTTTCTCTTGAGGATGGCGGAGATGGACAGACGGATGATCTTGTCAAGGGTCATCTTCGTCTTGTTGAACATCTCAGGGATGATAGTCATAGGGCAATGCGTTGCCTCACCGATTCCGAGTGCGAGTGAGCCGCAGGTACGACCCATTGCGCTGATTACAAGCCAGTTGCCTGAAGTACGGGCATCCTCGTAGATTGTGCGTGCAAGATGTGCTCCCTCGTTCTTGGCAGAGTTGTAGCCGAATGTAGGGGCATTTGCAGGAAGAGGAAGGTCATTGTCGATAGTCTTCGGGCAGTGGATGTTTGCAATAGGATAGCCTTTTGCAGTGAGGAATTTGGAAATCCTGTTTGCAGTGGATGCAGTGTCGTCTCCACCGATTGTCACGAGAAGTTTGATGTTGTTGTCTTTGAAGAGATCAAGATTGAAGTTCTCCTCGAAGTCCTTGTCGGTCGGTTTGAAACGGCTCATTTCAAGATATGAGCCTCCCCTGTTCCAGAAACGGTCTGCAATGAAGAAATCGAGATCCTCGGTGCGTGCGTTCTTGCTGAAGAGACCGGAATATCCCCCGTGGAGTCCAATGACCCTGTAACCTTTTGAGAGGAAAGTTTTTGCAACACTCATTGAAACTGAATTCATTCCAGGGGCAGGACCGCCGCCGCAAAGGATGATAACTGCGTCTTTCATATACTTTAATATGTTAAAAATTAAACTTCCGAATTTTTCGGGCGCAAATTTATTTATTTTTACTGAATAGACAAGACAAATTCGCACCGGATTTTCTGTTGCAGGAGTCGAAAGATTTGTGTAATTTTGTAAGTTATTTTGCACCCGAGCGTAAGAATTGCTGACGAATGGAAAGAGAAACGGCTGAAAGACGGATAAATGAATTGACCGACCTGCTGAATGAGGCCAGCAGGAAATATTATGTCGAATCATCACCTGTGATGAGTGACTATGATTTCGACATTCTTCTCAAGGAGCTCGAAGCTCTCGAGGCTCAATTCCCCGAATTTGCGCGGGCGGACTCCCCCACAATCAATGTCGGAAGCGATCTCTCTGCCGATGATGCCCCCAGAAAGGAGTTTGCCCAGTTCGCCCACAAGAACCCTATGCTTTCGCTCGGAAACACCTACGACATCACCGAGGTGGAAGCCTTTGCCGACAGGGTTGTCAAGAGCGTCGGAGACAGGCCCTTCACATTCTCCTGCGAGCTGAAATTCGACGGGACGGCAATCTGCCTCACCTACCGCAACGGCCATCTGTTCAGAGCATTGACAAGGGGCGACGGCAGCATAGGTGACGACGTGACCGCAAATGTCCGACACATCAGGAACATCCCCCACACGCTTTCACTTCCCAAAGGCTGGTCTTCCGAAGGGAGTCCCTGGCCGGAGGAATTTGAAATCAGAGGTGAGATCTATATGCCCTACGAGGCGTTTGACAGGCTGAATGCCGAAAGAATGCGGGACGAGGACCAGCCGTTTGCAAACCCACGAAACGCAGCCTCAGGTTCCCTGAAACTGCTTGACCCGGTGGAATCCGGCCACAGGGGGCTTGAATGTACCCTCTACCATTTCATTGCAGAAGACAATCCTTTCAAGACTCACGAGCAGGCATTGAATGCAGCACAGTCCTGGGGGCTGCCGGTCTCCGACAAGAGACGCATCTGCCACAACATCGGAGAAATTGAGGAATATATAAAATATTGGGACACGGAAAGGAAACTCCTGCCATTCGCCACCGACGGCATCGTACTCAAGGTGAACGAACTCGAATTGCAGGACGAACTCGGCTACACGGCCAAGTTCCCGCGCTGGGCCGTCGCCTACAAGTTCAAGGCAGAGCAGGCTCTCACCAAACTCCTTTCCATTGACTATCAGGTCGGCCGCACAGGAGCGGTGACCCCGGTTGCCAACCTCTCCCCCGTTCCCCTTTCCGGAACGACTGTAAAGAGGGCCAGCCTTCACAACCTCGACCAGATCAGGCTTCTGGACATCCGCATAGGGGATATGGTCTATGTCGAGAAAGGCGGGGAAATCATCCCTAAAATCACCGGCATCGAAATCACGGAACGCCCTGAAGGGGCTCTTCCTGTGGAATTTCCGACAGTCTGTCCCGACTGCGGGACCACGCTTGTCAGGGATGAGGGTGAAGCGAAATTCTTCTGCCCGAACACCGACGGATGTCCAACCCAGATAATGGGCAAGCTGATTCATTTCATCAGCCGAAAGGCAATGAACATACTGGCGGGAGACGCGACCATCGAGCAGCTCTACAACAAGGCTCTGGTCAGGACTCCCGCTGATTTATATACCCTTGAAAAAGAGGACCTTCTGACCCTTGAAGGCTGGAAGGACAGGTCTGCGGAACGTTTTCTCGAAAGCATAGCGCAGTCCAGAAAGACCCCGTTTGAGAATGTTCTTTTCGCACTGGGAATCAGGTATGTAGGAGAGACGACCGCAAAATCGGTCGCAAGGCATTTCGGGAATATAGACGCCCTGGCAGGTGCCACGAAAGAGCAGCTGCTCGAAGTTTCCGACGTGGGGGAAGTCATTGCCCAAAGCATACTCGACTACTTCTCAAAGCCGGAGAATCTCAGGCAGATTGCCCGTCTGAAAGAAGCCGGATTGAATTTTGAGATGGCCGGGAAGACTGAAAATCCGGGCTCCAATGCCCTTGCAGGCAAAATCATTGTCATCAGTGGAAATTTCTCGGTGTCGCGCGACAGGATGAAGTCCTTAATCGAGGAGAACGGTGGAAAGAACAGCGGTTCAGTCAGCGGGAAGACCACCTGGCTGCTTGCCGGGGAAAAACCCGGACCGGAGAAAATCAGAAAGGCGCAGGAACTCGGCATCAAAATCATCACGGAGGAAGAATTCAGGCAGTTCCTGAGCGAATCACTGCCCGGTGACGGGCTACCCGGACCAGATGAAGCATCTGAAACGCCGGAATCCGCCCAGACCAGGAAAGAAGTACAGGAAACAAAGATAGAAATGAAAGGCCAGCTCAGTCTCTTTGATTGAAAGATGATTAAAAAAGTAAAATATCACAAGGAACGCATCAGGAATTTCCTTTCCGATGGAATCTGGCAGGCCGACCTGGAAGAGTTGTCAAAGGCCAAGGCCAGATTTGTGAAATATGTAAAAATCCTGATTATTACAATAAAGACTTTCTCCGCCGAGAAAATCGGCTTTCAGGCGGTCGCC
>CAMEBJ010000169.1 GCA_945912085.1 uncultured Bacteroidales bacterium
GTTCAGAGCACCGTGCGCACTGCCACGATAGACCTCCGTACCGGAGATGCAAGAGTTCAGGGGACTGCTCCTTCCACAGGCATCATCCCTGTAAGGGAGGGATTGGATTTCAGGGCCATAGTCATTCCTCAGACCGTTCCTGCCGGGAAAAAACTCATCACTGCAACCGTCGGAGGATACTCATACGACCTGGTCAGGGATGCTGAGATGGTTTACGCTCCGGGCAAGCAGCACAATTTTACTCTCACCGTGAACAAGCGTGCACAGGGCAGCTACGAGTTCTCGCTCAGCGGCGAAAGCATCACCGTCTGGGAGAATGACAGGACTTCGCACGATGGAATTGCGAGGGAATATGTCGTGGTGGATGTACAGACGCCGGGGACCCTTGATGCGTGCATCTCGGCCAAGGGACTGCAAATCAGCAAGGTGAGGAATCTGAAGGTTACGGGAACAATCACCGCTCGTGATTTTGGCGTGATGAGAAGACTGATGACCAGCCTGTCGGCCTTGAACCTGAAGGAAGTGAAGATAGTTAAAGGAGATGGTGGGGATTTCGGACCGAATATGGAGTATGGCGGCGTCAGCAATGATGATGAGATTCCTGGCGGAGCATTGAACAACAAGAGGAGTCTTACAAGCCTTGTGCTTCCTGACAGATTGACAAAAATCTGTGGCGATGCATTCTCTGACTGTAACATGCTGACGGGGTCTCTGATTATCCCTGAAGGCGTGGTGGAAATTGAGCTTGCTGCATTCAGAGGTTGTACAAACCTGAATGGAGCATTGAAATTGCCATCCACCCTGAAGATTTTAGGAAGGATGGCAGGTTACACTTCCTACTGGGACGGTCCTTTCAAGGATTGCGGTTTTGTAGGCGAACTGAATCTTCCGGAATCACTTGAAGTAATCGGATGGGGAGCATTTGAAGGATGCCGGGGCTTTTACGGAGAACTCAGGCTGCCTGAAAACCTCAAGCAGCTCGGTCAGGGCGCATTTTCCGAAATGAGCAGTATGGTCGGGTCAATCGAGATTCCGCAGCAGGTAACCACAATTGAAGAGAACACATTCAGCGGCAGCGGGTTCAACGGTACGCTAAAACTTCATGACGGCATTACTTCCATTGGAGAAGGTGCTTTCAGAGGCACAGCCCTGAAAGGAGAACTGCATCTTCCGAAAACCTCGAAGTCATCAGCAAGGAATCTTTCAGCGGCTGCGACTTTTCCGGAACTCTCGTACTTCCAAAGACTGTGCGTCAGATTGGAGACAAAGCCTTTGCCGGGAACTGGAGACTGATGGGAACTCTTGAGATTCCTGAAGGGGTGCTGAGCATAGGGGCTGGAGCATTTGCCCAATGCCGTATGCTTGAAGGTGTCATTCTTCCGGAAAGTCTTGAAAGTATAAAATATCAGCCGGGTTGGGGAGAAGAGGGAGGCGCTTTCCAGAACTGCTTCGGTCTCGGAAGAATCGTTTGCAAAGGCAGAATTCCGGCTTATGTCCAGGACGGAAGCTTCAACGGTGTGCCGAAAGACAATTTCACTCTTGAGGTACCTGAGGGGTATGAGGCTCAGTATCAGGCTGCCATAGGCTGGCGTGAGTTCAAACGCATTGCTGCCTACCGCAACCTTGTCATCAGACCTATGGTGGCTACCGCAATCAACACCCCGGTGACACGCGACCTTGTGCTCACAGCCGACGACGCCTGGTCGGTAAAGAGCCAGCCTGACTGGGTGACCCTGGACAAGACCTCCGGAAAAGGCAAGACTGCGCTCAGGCTGACTTTCGCGCAAAAGCCTAAGGACGGAACGGTGCGCAGCGGCGAGGTCGTCTTCCAACTCGATGGAAAGGACTATGAAACCCGTTTGAGTGTAAGCCAGTATGATTACGAATATGCCGAAGATGAACTGATTACCCTTCAGAGAGCTAGCAGGGGGGACGGAGTGAACCTCGTAATCCTCGGCGACGGATTCAGTGCAAAGGACATCAGCGAGGGCAAGCTGATGCAGGCAATGAAACAGACCTGCGAGCATTTCTTCAACATCCAGCCGTTCAAATCCTACAGGGACTACTTCAATGTTTACACGGCCGTTCCTGTCTCCGCCGAGTCCGGTGTCGGAACCGTCAACACAATAGTCAACAACCGTTTCAACACGGCAACCAACGGGGGAGTAACCCGCAACGGGGATGATGACTACTATGAGGTGCTTCAATATGCCTGCAAGGCCCCGACGGTAAACAATGAGAATATCAACCGCAGCCTTGTCATAATGATACCGAACACCGAGGACTACGGCGGAGTGACATATATGTGGGATGACGGCACCGCCATAGCCTATTGTCCGATGAGTGACTATGGTTACCCTCTGGACTTCCGCGGTGTCATCCAGCACGAGGCCGGCGGACACGGATTCGGCAAGCTGGGCGACGAGTACATATATCACAACGCTTTCATCCAGGCCTGCGGATGTTCCTGCTGTCCTCACGAATCCAGTCTTCAGTGGGCCCATTCCCTGGGATGGTACCAGAACCTGTCGCTCACGGGAAAGATGGGCGATGTGCCGTGGAGGGATTTCATCTTCCACGAGAAATATCACACGATTGTGGATATCTTCGAAGGCGGATTCATGCACACCAGGGGAGTGTACCGCAGTGAACAGAACAGCTGTATGAACAATGACATCCCATACTACAGTACCATCAGCAGGTTCGAAATCTACAGGAGGATAATGGAATATGCCGGACAGAGCTGGAGCCTTGAAGACTTCATCGAAAACGACGTGATGGAAGTCGTCGCTTCCACAAAGGCCGGCTGGACAGATGACGGAAGAACTGCCACCTTGAACAGCCACGAGCCTGTCTTTATGGGAAAAAGACCTCAAATCAGATAACTATGAAAAGGGTTAGTATAATACTGTGTTGTGCGGCAGCCGTTTCTGCGTTTGCAGGCTGTTCGAAACAAAATGTTCCCCTGGAGGATGATGCGGTGATGCACTTCATACCCAGCCTTCCGGGAACCAGGGCGACGGATTCATCTTTCGAGGCCGGTGATTCATTCGGAATCTATGCCGTGGAATATGAAGGTTCCATTCCCGCTCCTCTCCAGCTTTCAGGCAACTGGGCAAATAATGCCAGGGCCGTCTTTGACGGGAATGCCTGGACTGTAAGCCCGAAAATATGGTGGAAGGATGATGCCCGTTTCGATGTGGTGGCATATTATCCATACGCACCGCAACCGGAGTCATTGGATGACTGCATCTTCGGGGTAAAGACAGACCAGAGGGAAGGGGGATTCACTCTCAGCGACCTGATGTGGGCCAAGGTAAGGGGAGTGGAAAGAAGCGGAGGAGACATTGTCCTGAATTTCAAGCACAAACTCTCACGCCTGGACATCAACCTGGTAAAGGGTGAGGATTACGAGGGGGAACTCCCGGCTGAGTCTGAAGTCAGGATTCTGAACACAGTCACCACGGCAAGCATCGATCTGGAAACTGGAGAAATCGAGAAGAATCCTTATGGGACAGCCGGCACGATTTGGGCACATCAGTGGGAAGCAGGGCGCTTTTCCGCCATCATCGTTCCTCAGAAACTGCTCAGCCAGGTCCCATTGGTCGAAATTCTCGTCAACAATGTTTCGTACCTGGTCAGCTCGAAATTCATTTTCGATTCCGGTGTCAGACACACTATGAACGTCATCCTTACTTCCGACCCGAACAAGGTGGTCATCAACATCGGCGGAGGAATCTCGGGTTGGAATTGATAAAAATGTTAAAAGGCAAAAGCGTCGTGCAAGTGAAATATCTGACATATACC
>CAMEBJ010000170.1 GCA_945912085.1 uncultured Bacteroidales bacterium
GCTCGGACGAGAAAGCGCTTCAGGTACTAAGCCAGTTGAAGGGAAGATGTGCAAGAAGACAGGACAGGGGTATATTCGTCATTCAGACAGCCCAGAGCGGACATCCGGTGTTCAGAATGCTCTCAAGCTCCCGTCCGGACAATCCGCAGGCAATCCCGGAGCTCTGCCCGGAACTTCTGGAAGAGAGGAAGGAATTCAACTATCCCCCATTCGTGCGTCTTGTTGACATCATAATCAGTGACAACAACAGGGCTTCGGGAATGGCGGACAAACTGAAAGAAAAGATTTGTGCAATAGGCGGAGGAATATCCGTCAAGGGTCCATATTCCATTGATTACGCGGACAATGGTAAATATTCCCTCAGGCTTTGTTTTCCAAAAGACAGGAATCTTGCCTCAGGCAAGAAAATGGTCAGAGAGGCTATCCTCCGGTTCGAGGAGGCGGAAAGATATCAGGGGCACATCACAATCAACGTAGATCCTTCATAGTCTGAAGGACATTGATTTTTTCATCCAGAACCTCGAAACAGACAGGAGTGACGCCGATTACCTCACCATCAACCTCAACAGGCTCACTTCCATCCGCAAGTGGCGAGACAACGGTACGGCGCGCTTTCCTCGCAACCAGTTCCTTGATTGACAAGAACTTGCCATTGAACAGTTTGTAGACTTCACGGGCTATTCGCAAAAGGCCGAAACGGGGAATCACCGTCACGTCCAGAAGTCCGTCGTCAGTCACGGCCTCAGGAGTCTGGCGCATTCCGCCACCAGAGTATTTTCCCGTCCCGAAAGCCAGTGAGTACATCTTTCCCTCAAAGATTTTCTCGGAATCACATTCCACGGAGAAATCCGAAGCTTCATAATGCAATATATTGTAAATCAAGGCCTCCACATAGAGGAGCCTACCGCTTTTTCCCTGTTTCTTCCTATGGTTCACCCTCTCGCACACCCGAGCGTCAAGACCGATTCCACCGACATTCATCATATAAGAGGGAGCGATGTCATTTTCCCTGCCCGGGAAACTGACCCTGACGACATCCTGGGGAGCGAATGATTCCCCTGCAATCAGACCGGTGACTGTCTCAAGGTCCTTAGGGATTCCGTGGGAGCGGATCCAGTCATTGCCTGAACCGATGGGAATGACCGCGATGGTAAAATCCGACAACGGGATGTGACGGCCTTCCCTGTCGGATTCCGAGATGAAACTCATAATCCCGTCCAGTGTGTCGTGCAACGTTCCGTCACCTCCTACGGACATAAAACGTCGGAAACCCTGCCTTGCAGCTTCACAGGCCCTCTGGTTTGCGCGACATCCTCCTCCGGCCATATTCACGACGAAATCAATGCCTTTGCGTCTGAGCAATTCATCGGCACGATGCCATTGATGCAGCGTCTTCCCCGAACCTGCGTACGGGTTTATCACTGTAAACCAGACTGTTTCGACATTCTCCATCTTGAGGTTTGTAAAAAAGCACACAAAAGTAGCAATTTAAGGTAAGTAACGAAAATTTTTTGTAATTTTGCAGGGATTTATCGTTTTTTGAGAATGGGAAAAGTTATAGCAATATCGAACCAGAAAGGCGGTGTGGGCAAGACCACAACGGCCATCAACCTTGCGGCGTCGCTTGCCGTGCTGGAAAAGAAGGTCCTCATCATAGACGCAGACCCTCAGGCCAACACGACCTCCGGGCTGAACTTTTCTCCCGACAGTGACCAGAAAAGGACGCTTTACGAAGTGATGATCGGCAAGATTGGATTGGAGGATGCACTGATTCAGACAGAGATAGCCAACCTCCATATGGTTCCGTCCCACATCAACCTGGTCGGATTCGAAATTGAGATGTACGAGGAAGACGGGAAGGAGACAGCACTGAAAAGAGCATTGGATCCCGTGAAGGACAACTATGACTTTGTCATCATCGACTGCTCCCCTTCACTCGGGCTGATCACAGTCAATTCCCTGGCAGCATCCGACTCGGTGGTCATACCGGTCCAGCCGGAGTTCTTTGCCCTCGAGGGTCTGGGGAAACTACTGCAAACCATCAGTCTTGTTCAAAAAGGCATAAATCCGAACCTGACGACGGAAGGTTTCCTCATTACTATGTTCGACGGAAGGACCAGGGTTCACACACAGGTCGCCAATGAATTGAGGAGCCATTTCAAGGATATGGTGTTCAACACTGTCATCCAGAGAAACATCAGGCTCAGCGAGGCTCCGTCCCACGGCAAGCCTATTATATTATATGACGTGATTTCCAACGGAACGACGAACTATCTGAATTTCGCGAAGGAAATCCTGGAAAGGAACAAGCAGTAAACATCCCGGAAGAAAATGAGCAAGACACCAAGAGGATTAGGAAAGGGGCTGAATGCCCTTTTAGGAGATACGGACCTTTCAGGAATACGCAAACCTGTCGAATATGTGAACAAGTCGGTCGTGACGGCAGACGGGAGGAATGAAAAGGAAATAGGGAACAGTTCGGCGGACATCAGGCTGATTCCTGTCGGGATGATTGAACCGAACCCGTTTCAGCCGCGCAGTGCCTTCGATCCGGAGTCCCTGGAGGAACTGGCCAACTCAATCAGGACACTCGGACTGATTCAACCGATCACAGTCAGGAAAAAATCCCAGGACCGCTACCAGATTATCAGCGGAGAGAGGAGATTCCGTGCATCAAAAATTGCCGGCCTGACAGAAATGCCGGCATATATCCGCGACGCCAACGACCAGGGAATGCTGGAGATGGCAATTGTCGAGAACATCCAGAGAGAGAATCTGGACCCTATCGAGATAGCTCTCAGTTACCAGAGACTGATCGACGAGTGCGACCTCACACAGGAGGAGATGGCTTCAAGGGTCGGCAAGAAACGCACATCGGTAACCAACTTCCTGAGGCTTCTGAAACTTCCTGCAAAAATCCAGCATGACCTCAAGGTGGGACTCCTAAGTGTAGGACACGCAAAGGTGCTCCTTGGAATAGAGGATGACAGAATCCGGGAGAAACTTTGCGACCTTGTCATCAAGGATTCCCTGTCAGTCAGGCAACTGGAAGAAAAAATCAGGAAGATGGAGAAAAATGTCTCCAGCCAGAAAGACGACGAAGGTCAGGAACTTCCTGAAGAGTATTTCAGAGTGCTGGAAATCGTGGGAAAGTATTTCTCAAACAATATCAGCCTCAAACGCTCCTCTACCGGGAAGGGGACAATGACCATCCGGTTCAATTCGGATGAGGAAATGGGCAGATTCCTTCAGGCACTTGACAACTCGAAACTTTGATTGCCGACCTGTAGTGAGAGATTTCATCAGACACATATCCGTTCTTGCCGTCCTAATCACGGCCTTTTCCCTGAATGCAGGAGCGCAGTTCAGAGAGGAGGCGTTCACACAGACCTACAACGAACCGGGAGACACCACCTTCAACAAGGACACCTCAGACAAGATGTTCTCCTTCAAGGAGTTGTTCGGAGGAGTCGCGCACAAGAGGGATCTGAGAATCGGGACGATGTTCACCGGTTCAGTGGTCCTGCCCGGACTTTCCCAGATTTACAACAGGCATTACTGGAAACTTCCAATTATCTACGGCGGGATAGGAGTCTGTGCAGGACTTGGAGGACATTATCTCCACCAGTACAAGGTCTCGAAAAACGCCTACGAGGCAGCCTACGCCATTGACCCGGCCACTACCCTGACCATCAACAACAGGGCAAAGACAACCGGAACATGGCTGATGGTAGGGGCAGGTCTCATCTATTGGGG
>CAMEBJ010000171.1 GCA_945912085.1 uncultured Bacteroidales bacterium
GAATTTCGTGCACAGAATGCCCTGCAGATGCTTGATGTAATCCTGTCTTAGCTCAATCCTTCAATCAGTCCTCCGACAACATCGATGCGAAGCGCCTGAGGGCTGGCCGGAAGCCCCGGCATACGGATGATGTCCCCGGCTATTGCCACAATCATCTCTGAGCCCGCATTGATGACTATGTCCCTGATTTCGAAATTGAATCCGTCCGGAGCACCGTAGGCCTTGGGATCCTGTGAGAATGAGTACTGGGTCTTTGCAATGCAGACAGGGAAGTGTGCGTAGCCGCTCCGGGTTGCCGCACCAAGTTTGCGAAGGGCTGTTGCAGAGAAGGTTACGGATGCTGCACCATAGATTCCCTTTGCAACTTTTGTGATCTTTTCCTTCAAGCAGTCGTCATCCCCGTAGGTGAAGCGGAGCTCTCCCGAAGGATTCTCGTCGATTGTCTTGACAACGAGGCTTGCCAACTCCCTCGCTCCGTCACCACCTTCCATAAAGGCATTGTTCAGAGCAAAAGGCACTCCTGCGCTTTCACAGTAATCCCTGACGATGTCCAGTTCGTCCTGAGTGTCGGAAGCGAATTTGTTCAGGCAGACGATGACGCTCTGGCCAAAGCTCCTGATGTTGCGGATGTGCCGGTCCAGATTCGCAAGGCCCTCACGGACTCCGTTGGCATCCGGCTCCTTGATTTTCTCCACCGGTGTCCCGCCGTGCATCTTCAGACCGTTCAGAGTGGCCACAAGCACTGTCAGATCCGGTTTCAGGCCGCTTTTGCGACATTTCACGTTGTAGAATTTCTCCGCTCCGAGGTCTGCTCCGAAGCCTGCCTCGGTGATCACGTAGTCACCGAAAGTCATAGCCGTCTTGGTGGCAATCACTGTGTTGCACCCGTGGGCGATGTTTGCGAAAGGACCTCCGTGAACAAATGCAGGAGTTCCCTCGGTGGTCTGCACCAGGTTCGGCTTGATGGCATCCAGAAGCAGGGAAACTATTGCCCCAGTCACCCCGAGGTCGTTCACGGTGAAAGGAGTGTCATCAAAACGATAGCCCAGAAGGATGTTTCCGATTCTCCTGCGGAGGTCATCCTGATTCTCTGAGAGACAGAGGATTGCCATTATTTCCGATGCAGGGGTGATGTCGAAACCGGATTCCTGGGTGAGTCCGTTCGTGCGTGGGCCCAGTCCTGTCACTATGCTCCTTAGCGACCTGTCGTTCACGTCCAGAACGCGTTTCCAGAGCACTTCCTTGAGGGCAAATCCCTCTGACTGATGCTGGTAGAGGTAGTTGTCCAGAAGGGCTGCAATCATATTGTGAGCCGAGGTCACGGCGTGGAAATCACCCGTGAAATGCAGGTTGATCTTCTCCATCGGGAGCACCTGCGCATATCCTCCGCCTGCCGCTCCTCCCTTCATCCCGAAGCAGGGCCCGAGGGAAGGCTCCCTCAATGCCACGACTGCCTTTTTCCCGATTTTGTTCAGCCCGAGTGCAAGGCCCACTGAAACGGTTGTCTTGCCGATTCCAGCCTTCGTCGCGGTGATTGCCGTCACAAGAATGAGCTTGCTTCCGGCCACTTTGGCAGGATCAATCAGATTCTCCGGAATCTTTGCCATATATTTCCCGTATGGTTCCAGCACCTCTTCCGGGATATTGATGTCTTTTGCAACTTCATTGATTCTGCGCATCTGGATACTCCGCGCGATTTCTATGTCTGGCTTCATATTTTTATTTATATATTTAATATTCAATATATTCTAATATTTTATATAAACTATATATTTATATTTCTTTTTTCTTGTAATACTTCGGCCACAAAGAACTGAGACGGCTCAAGGCCTCCGCCTCCTTGCGGTTGTCGGCCGGCTCATAGAATACTTCGCCGGCGATGGCAGAAGGCAGAAATTCAAGGTCTGCCCAATGCCCGGGATAATCGTGGGCATATTTGTAGCCGTCGGCATAGCCCAGTTCCTCCATCAACTTGGTCGGGGCATTCCTCAGGTAGAGCGGAACTGGTTCCATAGAGGTCTGCTTTGCCCTTTCAATGGCATTGTTGATGGCCAGATAGGCTGAGTTGCTCTTCGGGGAGGATGCGAGGTAGATGGTTGTCTCGGAAAGGGGAATCCTCGCTTCCGGCATACCTATGCTGTGGACAATCCTGAAGCAGGAATCCGCGAGAAGAAGGGCGTTGGGATTGGCAAGGCCGATGTCCTCGGCGGCCAGGATGCAGAGCCTTCGGGCAATGAAAAGCGGGTCTTCACCTCCGTTCAGCATTCTTGCAAGATAGTAAACGGCGGCATTCGGGTCGGAACCGCGCACGCTTTTGATGAAGGCTGAGATGATGTCGTAGTGCATCTCCCCGTCCTTGTCATAGATGGCAACGTTTTCCTGAAGGCAGGCTGTCACTGTCCTGTTGTCAATCACTGCGGTTTCCCCGGCATTGAAGGTGCCGATGACCATTTCGAGGATATTCAGCAGCTTGCGGGCATCCCCGCCGCTGTACCTGAGGATTGCATCGTCCTCCCTGATTTCGATTTGTCTGTTCCTGAGGACTTCGTCAGTGGTTGTTGCTTTCCTTAAGAGTGTCTTTAGGTCCTCCTTGTCAAGTGACTTAAGCACAAATACTTGGCATCTAGACAAAAGTGGAGTGATAACCTCGAAGGAGGGATTCTCGGTGGTGGCTCCGATCAGGACGACTGTCCCGTCTTCCACGGCCCCCAGCAGGGCATCCTGCTGCGATTTGCTGAACCGGTGAATCTCGTCGATGAAAAGGATGGGGGACTGGCCTGCGGAAAAAAGCGAATTGCTTCTTGATTTCTCGATGACTTCACGCACCTCCTTCACACCTGCACTCACTGCCGAAAGGGTGTAGAATTCCCTTCTGAGGGACTTTGCCACTATTCTTGCGAGGGTGGTCTTGCCCACTCCGGGAGGCCCCCAGAGGATGAATGACCTCAGGTTCCCGGTGCTGAGCATATTTCTCAGGACGCATCCCTCGCCGATGAGGTGTCTCTGTCCGACATAGTCATCGAGGCTCTGCGGCCTCATTCTCTCCGGCAGGGGAGGGAGCATCCTGTTAAAGTTTTCTTCCATACACTCTTCTGCGTTTGTGCTGCTCATATTCGAAACCGTCCCACATTCCCTGTACTTTCGTGTTGGTCTCCAGTTCGGCGTTGCTCTCGGCATATTTGAATCCGAGTTTACTTACCCTTGAGAAAAGGTCGGCAAAGAGCATCGAATTGACACCTTTGTTCTGGTATTCCGGCTTGACCGCCACCAGGAGGAGGTCCATTGTGTCATCCCTCTTGAAATACATACTCCTGAGGATGTGGAACCATCCGAAAGGGAAGAGCTTGCCTCCGCTTTTCTGCAGGGCTTTCGACATCGAAGGCATAGTCACTCCTGCTGCCACCAGTTCACCTGCTTCATTCTCGATGAAGGAGACCATTTCCAGGTCCACAACCTGGAGCCAGGTTTTGACATACTGGTCAATCTGCCTGTCAGACAATTTGGAGAATCCGTACAGGACACAGTAGGTCTCATTGATGAGATGGAAGAACTTGTGTCCGAGCTTTTCTTCCTTTATGGCCTTGTGGGTTACCTTCCTGTAGTGAAGGTTGTTCTTGGTTCTGACTATCTCCGCAATCCTTGTGAGCCTTTCCGGAAGGATTTCCGGAACATGGATTCTGAACTCCAGCCAGTCGATTACCTTTGTCAGACCGATTGCTTC